>JBBDWW010000204.1:26802-31373 GCA_040902645.1 Dongiaceae bacterium
TCGCGCGCAGCGACGGCCCGCGCCGCAAGATCGTGATCGTCGGCGGCGGCCCGGCTGGCCTCGAGGCGGCGCGCGTCGCCGGGGAGCGGGGCCACGAAGTTCTGCTGTTCGAGGCGGCAAACGAACCCGGCGGCCAGATCCGCATTGCCGCCGAGCTGCTTCGTCGCAAGGAAATCATCGGCATCGTCGACTGGCGCGTGGCGGAAGCCGAGCGGGCCGGCGCGATCATGCGCTTCAACAACTACGCCGAAGCGCCCGACGTGCTGGCTGAAAACCCCGACATCGTCATCGTCGCAACCGGCGGTCTGCCCAATACCGGCTTCCTCGACGAGGGCGAGGCGTTGGTGACGACAAGCTGGGACATCCTGACCGGTGCCGCCAAACCGGCCGAGCATGTCATGCTTTATGACGACAATGGTGCGCACCAGGGGATGATGGCGGCGGAGGCGATGGCACGAGCCGGCGCGCGGGTCGATCTGGTGACGCCCGAGCGGATCGTGGCGCCGCTGCTCGGCGGCATGAATCACCCGGCCTACATGCGCGCATTCAAAAAACATAATGTCGCGATCACGCTCAACGAGCGGCTGATTGCGGTGCGGCGCGACGGCAACAAGTTCGCGGCCGTACTCTACAACGAATATGCCGGCACCAAAGAAGAGCGGCGCTACGACCAGATCGTCGTGGAACATGGCACCTTGCCCGTCGACGATCTCTATTTCGCCCTCAAGCCGGGATCGAAGAATCTTGGCGAACTGGATCATGCGGCTTTCATCGACGGAAGGCCGCAGACAATCGAAACCAACCCGGCCGGGCGTTATCGCCTCTATCGCATCGGCGATGCAGTCCAGAGCCGCAACATTCATGCCGCCATCTACGATGCGCTGCGCCTCTGCCATGTAATGTGACGATGCGCCGGCGGACTGGTCGTCGCTCGGTTTGCGCGCCTGCCGATCCGAAATCAGAAAAGGTCCTGCAATGAAAATCCTGATCCTGGGCGGTGCCGGCATGATGGGCTCCGGAACTGCGCGTGACCTGATGTCGGCGCAGTCCGGCAGCGTCGAACTGGTCATCGTGGCCGATACGACGCTCGACCGCGCGCGTCAGGTCTGCACGGCGATCGGCGATGCGCGCCTCGAACCGGCCGCTGTCGATGTCACCGACAATGCGGCGATGCTGGCGCTGATCGAGCGCGCCGATCTCTGCATCAACGCGGTTCCGACCTTCGCCGGGCATCAGATGGCGATCTTCCATGCCTGTTTCGCGGCCCGGCGGCCCTATGTCGATTATGGCGGGCTCGGCATCTTTACCGTTCGCCAGAAAGCCGAGCACGAGGCCTGGGAACGGGCCGGCGTGACGGCGGTGCTCGGGCTCGGCGCCGATCCCGGCGTGTCGAACCTTACCTGTAAGGCGGTCGCCGAAAAGCTCGATACCATCGACAAGATCAATCTTTATTGGGCCGCCGCGACCAAGGGCGACGAAAATCCGGTTCTGGTGCCGCCTTACTCCGTCGCAACCGTGCTCGGCGAATACGGCCATCCCTCGAATCAGTTTCTCGATGGCCGCTTGGTCGAAGTGGCGCCGCAGGCCGGCAAGGAAGTGATCGATCTGCCAGCACCCTTCGGCCGCACCGAATTCATGCATACGCTGCATTCGGAGCCGCTCACTGTACCGTTTGCGAAAGGCATCGCCGACAAGGGTATCCGCGAGTTCACCTGGAAACTGTCCTTGCCGCGCGCAGAGCACGAGGCCTGGGTCGGGCTGGTCAAGGCCGGATTCGGTGATTTCGACGATCCGGTCACCGTGCCCGGCGGTACGGTAAAGCCGATTGATGTGTTGAATGCCGTCATCTTCCGCAATATCGAGCGCAACAGGTCGCGCCTGCCGGCGCAGGAAACCTATCAGATCCATTTCGCGATCGGGCAGGGGACAAAGGACGGCAAACCGGCGACGGCCCGTTGTTTTGTGACCGATGCGCCCGATCCGCTTTATGACGGCTATGTCGATGCGGCGACGTCGATGGGCGTGTCGATCGGCGCGCAGCTCATGTTGCGCCGGCCTTTGGTGCCGGGCGTGTGGGGGCCGGAAGAATATTTCGATGTGGCCGAATTCTTTGCGGAGCTCGAGAGGCGGCATTTCAAGGTCGAAACCGACCTCAAGATCGGCTGAACGGCACTTCTATCAACTGGCCCCCTAGCGCGTGTTGCCGGCACCGATATAGGTGCCGAGGTAGCCGCGATGCAGGCGCTTGAGTTCGTCGATTACCCGATGGTCGACACCGCCTTGCGAGACGGCGAGATCGAACAGGATTGCCGACGTCTCGCCGAGGCTCATCTGGATCAGCGCGACGCGTTCGCGCGGCAGCTCGACGCCGTAGCGGCGCAGGAATCGCGCCATCGCATCGACGAGTTCGTCGTTCGACCGTCGATAGACCTCGCGCAGTTCCGGCACTGCCAACAGTGCATGTTGCAAAGCGGCGAAGCCCGGCTCGTTGCGGCTGGCGGTGAGCATCGCATCGACGATGCCGTCGCTCGCAACCTGCCACGGCACGTCCGCGCCGATGCGATCGATATAGGCGCGGATCTGTGCGACCTGCCGCTCGGCCAAGCGCAGCGCGAGGCTGTGCAGCAGTGCGTACTTGTTCGGAAAGTAGGCATAGAGCGAGGCGATGTTCACGCCTGCGCGTTCGGCAACGAGATTGGTCGTGAGCCGATCGAATCCGATCTGGTCGAGCAGACCGGCGGTCGTCGCGAGGATGCGCTCGACCGTTTTCTGCGCGCGAGCCTGGCGCGGCGATTTTCTTGGTTCGATTTCCAGCCTGGCAGGCATCGGTCGGTCCCGTTTGGCGTGCCGTTGCTTGACAGATGAAATATAAGCTAATACTTATCTTATTGCCAGGACTTTTGGAAACCCTTCATGCCGCCTGCCACGCCCGACCAGCTTGTCCGCCAGTTCTGTGCGGGTTTTTCCGTCCGGGATACCGCGTCTTTGGCGGGCTTGTTCGGCCCGCAGGCCTTGTTCGAGTTTCCCTTTCTCCAGCCGCGGCTCGTCGGCCGGGCGGAGATTCGGGCCGGGCTCGACCGTGCGTTCGCGATCGCCGACCGCATCGCAATGGAGCTCCGGACGGTCAAGGAAAGCGGTGGTCATGCCATCGCCGAAGGCCGGATGGACGCGCATGTTGCGCGCGACGATCGTTCGATTGCCGTGCCCTTTGCGATCGTCGCCGAAGTGCGCGACGGCAAACTCGGCCGGCTGTCGATTTATTGCGACGCGCATCCTTATCGCCTGTGGACCGACGGGCCGGTGATGGCCTTCGACACAGAAGCGCGATAGAGCGGGGACCGTCATGACACCGACCAAAGCGCTTCAGGCCTATTGCGATGCCTTCGTCAAAGGCGATGTCGCGCGGATCGGCGCGCTGTTCGCCGAAGACGGGCGTTGCGAATTGCCGCTGCTGGATCGGCCGCTTCAGGGGCGCGATGAAATCCTGCGCGAGGTCGGCACGGCCGTGCGTGGTTTGCGCGACATGAGCGTCGAGTTCGGCCCGATGATCGAAAGCGGCAACGAGGTTTTTGCTGAGGGCATCTTCCGCAGCGAGATGGTGGGTGCGGGCACCCATGTGGATCTGACGCCGGTGCGGGCCGACTTCCGCTTCGCGATGATCGTCGAGATGAAGGACGGCAGGATCGCGCGGCTCGCCGAATATCTCGATACCAAGCGGGTCAAACCCTGGGAGCGGCAACGTCTCTATCCGATCGCGCGAACATCGCCTTACTTCCAGGGTACGGTCGAAGCCGGCGTCTCGGAATTCATGACCTATAACGGCATGTTCTTTCCGATCATCTATTCAAAGACACCGGCCGAGGAATATGTCGCACTGACCGAGCGGGTCACCATGTGGGATGTCGGCTGCGAGCGGCAGACCGAGATCCGCGGTCCCGATGCGCTCGAATTCGCGGACTATCTGGCCTCGCGCAATCTGCTGACGATGAAAACCGGCGCCTGCCGCTATACCTATTGCTGCGACGACAATGGCGCGATCATTTGCGATCCGGTCGTGCTGCGGCCGTGGGACGATGTCGTGTGGTTCTCGCATGGCTCGGCCGATCTGACGCTCTGGGCGCAGGGAATCGCGCTGCACAGCGATTTCGATGTCGAGGTATCCGAGCCCGACGTCGCGCCGATCCAGATCCAGGGTCCGCTCTCGGCCGATGTGCTGCGCGGCATCGTCGAGGCGCCGGTCGACGATCTCAAATTCTATCGCTGCGTTGCGACGCGCGTGGCCGGGATTGAGGCGGTCGTGTCGCGCACCGGCTGGAGCGGGGCGCTCGGCTACGAGGTCTTCCCGCTCTCGAGTGCACGCGCGATGGAGCTGTGGAGCAAACTGCGCGAAGCGGGCAAGCCTTATGACATGCTGGTGACGGGCCCGATCGTGCATCGCGCGGTCGAGCGCAACGTGACCGACACCGCTTATCACATGAATTCCGGCATGAACCCCTATGAGGCCGGCGGCGAACGGCTGGTCGATCTCGGTTCCGGTCCGTTCATGGGTCGTGGTGCGCTCGCGCGCAACA
>JBBDWW010000205.1:0-4784 GCA_040902645.1 Dongiaceae bacterium
CATCAGATGCATGACGGCGACGCTGATGCGTCGCACATCATCATGCAACGCATCGAGCGGATCGAACAGCATCCTATGTTCGCGCGCATAACCGCGCTCGCCCTCGGCCCGGTAGGTGGCCGGCTCGCCGAACGCCTCATCGTCGACCGATGCTGCGGCCGCCGGAAAGGTCACCCGAAGCTGCCGGGTGGCCGACGGCACGCTAAGATGCAGCAGATCGGCCAGCACATCGTCGACCGTGAAATCGGCCCGGCTCGAGAAGCGCGGCAACCGCGCCGTCAGGCGGAAAATCTGGCGGATCAGTGCGATTCGCAGCGCATGCAAGAGTTCGACATCGGCCTGGGTCTCGGAATATTCGAGCGGCCGGTCGGCCCGCGCGAGGCCGTCGGCGAGATCGATATCGTCCTGCAGGAACATGCGGAGCATGCGATTCATCCGCGAAAACCGGCCGATCTCGTTCAGCATTCCCGCGACCCGGCGCAGTTCCTCGCGCCGATCGCCGTTCTTGTCGGTTGCCGCCAGCAACAGCCAGCTCACGGGATCGAGCAGCGACACATAGGCAACCAGCGCATCGCGGCTGCTGACCTTGCGCGCGGCGGCCGCCAGCGCGACCAGCGAACGCAGCCGCGGCGATCGCTCGTGCATCTCGACGAACCGGTCGAGATCGAGTGCCATCGCCTTTCCGACTCCGCCCAAGCTGTTCGCGAGATAGCCCATCTGCTGCAGCACGGCGTTATGGGGAATCGCCCGGAGCTGGCGGGGCGACGGCATCTCGGCCGCCTTGCCGCTGTCGGTCTGCCGCCGCGACGGGCGCGAGCCCGACGGGTAGAGCAGATTGGTGCCGAATGCGCCGAGCAACGTCGCGTAGTTTGGATCGTCGATCAGCCCTTCGTTGAACTCCTTGATCGTCACGAAGAAATCGAGCGAGTAATCGGTCTCGCGATAGAACGGATCGGGCCGGTCGACCGGCGGCGTCAGCGCATGCTCGATCAGCCGCGTCAGCGTCGCGAAGGCAAGCGCCGGATTGGCGAACAGCGCGTAACCATCGCCGCCCTGGAACGAAAGCTCCTGCTTGACCTCGAGCCCGTGCGCGGCGAAGCGCAGCCGCGATTCCGGCGTATCGATGTAATCGAGCCTTGCGGTGAAACTGTCGGGATGCGCGCCGCGGCCGATCGATTCGCCATGCGTGTCGAAAATCAACAGGCCGATCCCCGGCAGATCGGCATCGGCGTGCGCTTCCGCGACCTTGATGCGCAGCCGCTCGACCGCGAGCGCCGCCGCCGGCTGGCCGACATAGCGGCCGGCATCGGAATAGCCGGTCTGGATGCAGAGCCGGCCGCGCTCGCGCAGATAGGCGCGAAACTGCTCGTTCGCGAGCAGATCGTGGATCACTTCGTGACCATGCCGCAACGCCTGCGGCGTTTCGAATAAGGGTGAGATATCGACCCGGTCGGCGACGCCGAACAGCCGGGCCAGATAGAGCGCCGCCAGAACCGTGAAATGCGAATCGCATTCGGCGATCAGGAAACGGATCGGCGTCTTGCGATCGACATGTTTGAGGAACTGTGCCACCAGCATGAACAGCCGGCGGCCGGACATCGATTCGGTTATAATCGATCCGAAATTGACCGACATCGGCTCCAGGCTCGCGAAGCGCGATTCGAGCTCCGCAAGATTGCGCCGCCGCTGCCCCGGCTGGTTGGGATCGCCATCGAACCCGATATCGTGCCGGACCGCGTTATGGATCTGCGCGGCATTGAGCCGCACATGGATATGCGCGGATCCCATGCCAAAATTGGCGGCATCGGCACGCAGCACCGCGAGATCGAGCGCATCGACGTCGCTCGCCGCCTCGATGGCGGCATCGAGGCTGTCGAGGATCGGCACCGGATCGGCGAACCGCGTATCGGCGCTTTCCGCCAACACGCGCAGGATGGGCGCGAGCGTCTCCGCATTGCCGTCGCTGTCGCGCAACGCCGCAACGATCGCCTCGGTCTGTACGCAGGCGGTCGCCAGCACGCCCTCGGGATCGTCGGTCGGTCCTGCCGCATCGCGATAGCGCGCGAGCTGGCGCGCCGCGAGATCGAGCCGCGCTTCCAGCGTGTTGAACCAGCGTATGTCGTTGCGCCCGTCGAGATCGAAGCCGACCCAACTCGCGACCGTGACGAGGCGCGGCACCAGATTGCGCCATTCGCGCGGATAGGCGTTCGCCGCCTCGTCCAGCAGAATGAGATAGAGCCGCGCGAGCGCATTGTGCAGATGGCCGATCGCGAGCGCGGACGCTTCGCGCTCCTTCGCAAGCGTGATGCCGTCCGGCAGCCCGTGCCGGGCCCGCGCCGCGGCGGATTCGGCAGCACGGCGCTCGGCCGGATCGAGCACCCGCCCCTGCGCATCGCGGCCGGCCGCGAGCGTCGCCAAAGTCTGCGTCAGTTCGGCGGAGAGCGCGAAGGTCGGATGCGCGGTCAGGACAATGCCGATCCGCTCCGCCTCGACCGCGCGACGAAAGACATCGAAGGGAACCTGCCTTCCGCCGCCATCCTTCATCAGTCCGCGGATCAGCACGCGCAAAGTCTGTTCGTTCTTCTCCGGATCGATCTCGCCGAGATAGCGGCGCAGGCGTGCGGCTCGGGCAAGAAAGGCCTTGAGCGTCAGCGCGCGGATCGACCGGTCGAGATCGAAGGCGCCGATTTCGCTGCTGTCGATCGCGGCGGAAATCTCGTTGGCCAGCAGATCCACCGGGCTTTCGAGCGGCGCGGCGATCCGGTTCTCGCGCAGCGCGCGCAACCGCTCGGCCCAGGCGGCGAGCCGGGGCGCGGTATCCGGAAACTGTGCCGCCACCGGATCGGCGACAGGCATGTCGATTGCGCGGTCGTCCATAACAATTCCTTCATTCGGCCGGTTTTCCGCGCCCCGCCTCATCCTGTCAGCGATGCCCGGCCCGATTTCATACGCGACCCGCGCTGAGCGTCAAACCGGCAATCGGTCGCAGCCGTCAGAATTGGTCCAGCGGCACAATTTTGACAGCCAGCGATACGAGATGTGGGCTGCGGCGCGACCGGCTCTGGCGGAAACGCGGCCTGCGCGCTAGAGCACCTTGCCCGGATTGAGGATGTTGTTCGGGTCGAGCGCCGCCTTGAGCGTGCGCATCAGTGCAAGTTCGGCCGGCGTGCGCGAATAAGCGAGAAAATCGCGTTTCAACGTGCCGATACCGTGCTCGGCCGAGATCGAACCGTTGAAATCCCGCACCGTGTCGTAGACCGCGGCCTCGGCGCCGTGCCGCGTCGCGTCGTCATCGGTACCGGGCGCGAGACTGACATGCAGATTGCTGTCGCCGATATGCCCGTAGAAGGTCGCGATCAGGTCCGGCCATTCGCTCTCGAGCCGCGCGCGGCAGCGTTCCGCGAAATCGCCGATCGCGCCGATCGGCAGGCTGACATCGAGATGGATCTGCCCGACGATATTCTCCCATTCCGCAATGCCTTCGCGGATCGCCCAGATGGCGCGCGCCTGCTTTTCCGATTGCGCCACCGTGACATCGATCAGCAACCTGCGCTCATGCGCGGCCGCCAGCATCGCCTCGAAGGCCTGCGCATCGGCATCGGGATCGGTGCCGGCATGCTCGATAATCACATAGAACGGATGCACGGATGCGATCGGCGGTGCACCCTCACGGCGGCTCGCGACGAAATCATAGGCATCGAGCCACATCGCCTCGAACGCGCTGACCTGGCCGAGCGCCTGCTGTGCATGACGCAGGAACGCAACGACCGCTTCGTAACTCGGCAATGCGCAGAGCGCGGTCAGCAGATCGGACGGACGCGGATGCAGCCGCAACACCGCGCGCGTTACCACGCCGAGCGTACCCTCCGATCCGATGAACAGATGCTTGAGATCGTAGGCCGTGTTGTTCTTCAGCATCTTGTTCAAGCTGGTGAGAATCGTGCCATCGGCCAGCACGACTTCGAGGCCGAGCACCTGCTCGCGCGTCATGCCATAGCGGATGACGCGGATGCCACCGGCATTGGTCGAGATATTGCCGCCGATCTGCGCCGAGCCGCGCGCACCGAGGTCGAGCCCGAGCATGAACCCGGCATCGGCGGCGGCCTCCTGAACAATCTGCAGCGGCGTGCCGGCCTTGACGGTGATCGTGGCGGCGGCCGGGTCGATCTCCTCGATTCCGGTCATCCGTTCGAGCGAGAGCGCGATCTCGCCGCCGCGCGGCGTCGCCCCGCCGGCAAGCCCGGTCAATCCGCCCTGCGCGATCACCGGTTGATGCCGATCATTGCAGAGCCGCAGGATGGATGCGACCTCGTCGGTCGTACGCGGCCGCACCAGGGCCAATGGCGAATGCGGCGCAACGCCCGTCGCATCGCACCAATAGCGCCGGCCGATCGCATCGCCGCTCTCAACCGCGCTGTCGCCCAGCGCCTTCTGCAATGCGACGACGATATCGTCTGCCATCTGCCGCGCCCCCCTGCCGGATCGATCCGCCTGTTGCAGGATCATCGAGGCGCTTGCGAACCGCAAGACGCAAGCTTTAGAGTCCGCGCCGGCCGTGGCACGGCCGCCTTTTCGATCGGGAGGAAATCCGCAATGATCGTCCATTTCGCGCTGCGCCGCCTGCTTGCGGCCGCAGCCACGTTTGCTGCCTTGTCGCCGTTCCTGGCGACGCCCGCCGATGCGGACGAGGTTCTGGCGCGCGGCGAATATCTCGCCAACATCATGGACTGCACCGGCTGCCACACACCCGGCGCGCTCGCCGGCAAACCGGATCTTGGCCGCTT
>JBBDWW010000206.1:0-2590 GCA_040902645.1 Dongiaceae bacterium
AACCCAAGCAAGCCCTGGTCGAAGCGCAGCAGAAGATCGACAAGATCCTCGGGATCTAGCCGTTCGCGTCGCCGGGGGCAAGGTAGGCGGGATCCACGCGGGGGAGGGGCGTTTTGCGCTCCTCCTGACCGCGCCGGGGCTGCTCGTCCTGCTCCTGACGACTTCTTTTCCCCTGCTGTACCTCGTCTGGAGCTCGTTCCAGACCATCAACCTGGCGATGCCGTTCATGGACGGCTTCGCCGCGGCCGACAATTACGTGCAGATGTGGCGCGACGCGCGCTTCTGGCACGCGATCACCTTGACCGGGATCTACGCCGCCTCCAGCGTAACGCTGCAGATCCTGCTCGGCCTCGGGCTCGCGCTGCTGGTGATGCAGATCCCGGCCGGGCAGTGGATCTTCCGCATCCTCGCCATCCTGCCGATCGTGCTCGCGCCGGTGGTGGTGGGCCTGTTCTGGCGCACCCTGATGCTGTCGCCGAACTTCGGGCTGGTCGATTATTTCGTGCAGTGGTTCGGCTTCGAGCAGGTGAACTGGCTGGGCGCGCCGACCCCGGCGCTGGCGTCGGTGATCGTAATCCACACCTGGCAGTGGACGCCGTTCGCCTTCCTCGTGCTGCTGGCGAGCCTCGCCGCGCTGCCGCCGGATGTCTACGAGGCAGCGCGCATCGATCGCGCGAACGCGGTGCAGCGCTTCTGGCACATCACTCTGCCGCTGCTGCGGCCCGCGATCGTGATCGTGGTGATCATGCGCCTGATGATCGCGCTGTCGGCCTTCGCCGCCATCTTCGCCGCCACCGGCGGCGGCCCCGGCACAGCGACAGAGATTCTGAACCTGTACGCCTTCAAGACTTCGTTCGTCGAGCTCAACTTCGGCTACGGCTCTGCGCTTGCGGTCTCATTGCTGCTGATCACGATGGTGGTTTCGGGCGCGCTGTTCTACCTGCGCACCGAGCGGCGCAAGGAAGCGGCGGCATGAACCTGCACCGCCGCGCCCGGCTCGTGCGCAGCGTCGTGCTGGTCGCGGCGGCCAGCCTGCTGCTGTTCGTCTGGGTGCTGCCGCTCGTCTGGGCAATAGTGGTGTCGCTCAAGTCGGAGCGCGAAGTGCTCGCCTATCCGCCGAGCGTGGTGTTCGAGCCGACGTGGGCGAACTACGTCGATGCCCTGTTCGGCGCCTTCTCCATTCTGAACAGCCTGACCACCAGCATGATCGTGGCCACCGCGACCACGGCGCTCACCATCGTGCTGGCGGTGCCGGCCGCCTACGCCTTCGCGCGCCTCAGATTGCCGGCGAAGCGCTCGCTCGGCTTCTACACGCTCGCCACGCAGATGGTGCCCCCGGTCGGGCTGGTGATCCCGTATTTTCTGATCCTCAACCGATTCGGCTGGCTCGACACCTACCATGGCATGGTCGTCGTGTACCTGACCTTTTCGCTGCCGTTCGCGATCTGGCTGCTGGTCTCCTACATGGAGGACATCCCGTGGGAAATGGAGGAGGCTGCGATGCTCGACAAGGCGAGCCGGCTGCAGGCGCTGTGGCACGTCGTCATCCCGCAGGTGCGCGGCGGCATCGCGGTCACCGTGATCTTCGTATTCCTCAACGCCTGGAACGAGTTCCTGTTCGCGGTGCAGCTGGGCGGCAACAACGTCCGCCCGGTCACGGTCGCCATGTACAACTTCGTCTCTGTCGAGCAGACGCTGTGGGCGAAGCTCTCGGCGGCCGCGCTGGTGGCGATGCTGCCCGTGGTGATCATCGGCATCGCGGCGCAGAAGCAGATCGTGAAGGGGCTGACGGTAGGCGCAGTCAAGGGAGGCGGGCGGCGATGAGCGGACAGGGGCGCGTGCAGCTGCGCGGCGTGCGCAAGACCTTCGGCCATTTCGTGGCGCTGGACGGCATCGACCTTGACATCGAGCCCACGGAGTTCTTCGCCCTGCTCGGCCCCTCCGGCTCCGGCAAGACCACCACGCTGCGCATGATCGCGGGACTGGATACGCCCGACGAAGGCACCCTGAGCGTGGACGGGGTCGACGTCACCTTCGCGCCGCCGGGCGAGCGCGACGTGGCGATGGTGTTCCAGAACTACGCCCTCTACCCGCACATGACCGTGCGCGACAATATCGCCTTCCCGCTCAGGATGGCGAAGTTCGCGAAATCCTCGATCGACGACCTGGTGCGCGAGGCTGCGGCGCGCGTGCAGATCGACCACCTGCTCGAGCGGCGTCCCGGCCAGCTGAGCGGCGGGCAACAGCAGCGCTGCGCGCTGGCGCGCGCCATCGTGCGCAAGCCGAAGCTGTTCCTGCTCGACGAGCCGCTCTCCAACCTCGATGCGCAGCTGCGCCTAGAGACGCGCGTCGAGCTGAAGAAGCTGCAACGCAACCTGAACGTCACCGCGGTGTACGTCACGCACGACCAGGAAGAGGCGATGACGCTCGCCGACCGCATGGCGGTGTTTCTCGAGGGCAGCATCAAGCAGGTCGGCACGCCGGCGGAGGTCTTCGACCGGCCGAACTGCGTCGAGGTGGCCGCCTTCATCGGCAGCCCGCCAATGAACATCGTGCCGGCGCGGCTCGACGGCGACAGGCTGACGGTCGA
>JBBDWW010000206.1:2690-4749 GCA_040902645.1 Dongiaceae bacterium
TTCTCCGACATCGGCTGCTACGGCGGCGAGATCGACACCCCGAACCTCGACCGGCTGGCGCGCGGCGGATTGCGCTTCTCGCAGTTCTACAACTCGCCGCGCTGCAGTCCCTCGCGCGCGTCGCTGCTCACCGGGCTGCATCCGCACCAGACCGGGATCGGGATCCTGACCTACCCGACCGGCCCGGAAGGCTACGCCGGCAACCTGAACCGGCGCTGCGTGACCATCGCCGAGGCGCTCAAGCCCGCCGGCTACCGCAGCTACATGAGCGGCAAGTGGCATGTCGCCAGCAACCTGAAGGAGCCGACCGATGCCTGGCCGCTGCAGCGCGGCTTCGACGAGTTCTACGGCACCATCATCGGCGCGGGCAGCTTCTACTACCCCAACACGCTGACGCGCGGCAACGAGAACGTCGAGCGCGAGGCCGAGCGCGATCCGGAGTTCTTCTACACCGACGCGATCAGCAACGAGGCGGTGCGCCAGATCTGCGCGCACCAGAAGGATCACCCAAAGGCGCCGTTCTTCCAGTACGTCGCCTACACGGCGCCGCACTGGCCGCTGCACGCGCATGAGGCCGACATCGCCAAGTACCGGGGCCGCTTCGACGCCGGCTGGGACCGGCTGCGCGAGGCGCGGCTCGCGCGCCTGGTCGAGATGGGCATCATAAATGCGTCGTGGAAGCTCACCGACCGCGATCCGACCCAGCCGCCGTGGGAGGACGCCGAGCACAAGGCCTGGCTCCTGCGCTGCATGGAAGTGTACGCCGCGCAGGTCGATCGCATGGACCAGGGCATCGGCCGGATCCTGCGCGCGCTCGAGGAAACGGGGCTGCTGGACGACACGCTGATCGTGTTCCTGGCCGACAACGGCGCTTGCGCCGAGGACATTCCCAAGAACGTGACCGTGGAAATGATGGTGAACGAGCTGATGCTGGCACGCTCGCACACCCGCAAGGGCGAGCCGGTGGTCTTCGGCAACCTGCCGCACCTGATGCCGGGCGCGGAGAACACCTACCAGAGCTACGGCGTGGCGTGGGCGAACCTGTCGAACACGCCGTTCCGGCTCTACAAGCACTGGACGCACGAGGGCGGCGTGGCGACGCCGGTGATCTTCCACTGGCTGAACGGCATCCAGGACCGCGGCGGCATCCGGCACACGCCCTGCCAGCTTCCCGACGTGATGGCGACGGTCATCGAGCTCGCCGGAGTGACGTATCCCGAGCGTCATGCTGGCAACGACATCCTGCCGCTCGAGGGCCAGAGCCTGGTGTCGGTGATGGCGCGCGACGCGCTGCCCGAGCGGCCCTTGTTCTGGGAGCACGAGGGGAACGCGGCGGTCCGTCTCGGGCGCTGGAAGCTGGTGCGCGAGTATCCGGGGGATTGGGAGCTCTACGACATGCAGGCCGATCGCACGGAAACGAAGAACCTCGCCGCCGCGCACCCGAGAGTGGTGGCGGACCTCGCCCGGCGCTATGCCGAGTGGGCCGGGCGCTGCGCCGTCATTCCGCGCGAGAAGATCCTCGAGATGATGCGCGCCATGCCGAGCAAGGCGTTCTGGGAGGACGAGTCGGAGGGCAAGTGAATCGGGACCACGCCTGCTGCGTACCGGATGCGGGGAAGCCGGCGGCGGCGCACGCCGCTCCCGCGACAGTGCCGGTCTCGCCGGTCGCGGTCCGCGCCGACCTGATCGCGCTCGCGGCCTGCGAGTTCCGCATGGGCACGGACTCGGGCGACGGCTACCGTGCCGACGGCGAGGGCCCCGCGCGCCGCGTGGCGCTCGGCGCGTTTTCGATCGCGGCGCACGCGGTGAGCAATGACGATTTCGCGCGCTTCGTGCGCGAAACCGGCTACGTCACGGACGCGGAGCGCGGCGGCTGGTCGTACGTGTTCCGCGGGTTCATCGGCACAGTGCCCACGGACCGGATCAGAGGCGTTTCTTCCGAAGCGCCGTGGTGGGTGGCGGTGGAAGACGCATGCTGGTTGCGCCCCGAGGGTCCAGGCAGTGGCATCGAAAATCGCGCCGACCATCCGGTCACGCACGTCTCCTGGCACGACGCGAG
>JBBDWW010000207.1:0-4723 GCA_040902645.1 Dongiaceae bacterium
GGCCGCGCGCGAGCGCGAGCGGTACGGCGCCCAGAACCATCGCGCCGGTCGTCATCATGATCGGACGGAGCCGGATCGAAGCCGCGTCGACGACGGATTCGAGCGCGCTCTTGCCTGCTTTGCGCAGCTGGTTCGAAAACTCGACGATCAAGATTCCGTGTTTGGTTACCAGCCCGACCAATGTCACCAGCCCGATCTGGCTGTAGACGTTGAGCGTGCCGCCGGAAAGCCACAAGGCAGCGAGCGCGCCGGTCATCGCCAGCGGCACCGAGAGCATGATGATAAACGGATCGAGAAAGCTTTCGAACTGGGCGGCGAGCACCAGATAGATGAACAGCAGCGCCAGCACGAACACGGTATAGAGCCCGCCCGAGGCCGACAGGAATTCGCGCGACTGGCCCTTATAGTCGATCTGCATACCCGGCCCGCCGACCTCGGCCACGACCTGCTCGAAATAATCCAGCGCCGCGCCGAGCGCATAACCGTCGGCCAGCGATGCCGACAAGGTGGCCGCGCGGAGCTTGTTGAAATGCGGCAGCTCGCGCGGCGCCACCGATTCCTCGATCGTCACGAGATTGGCGAGCTCGACCATCGTGCCGTCGCTGGCGCGCACGAAGATCGGGGCGATATCGCGCGGCACCGCGCGGTCGAAGCCTTCGACCTGCACGATCACCTCATATTCCTCGCCGGCGCGCTCGAAGCGCGTGACATTGCGTCCGCCCAGCATGGTTTCCAAGGTGCGGCCGATCGCGACCACATCGACGCCGATATCGGCTGCCTTGTCGCGTTCGACCTCGACGCGGATCTCCGGTTTGTTGAGCCGCAGATCGGAATCGAGATTGATCAGACCGGGATTCTCGCGCGCCCGTTCGATCACCCGGTCGACAATCGCCTGAAGCTCTTCGTAGGTGCGCGTCGTCAGCAGCACCATCTCGACCGGATTGCTGCGCGAGCCGCCGCCAAGCGACCCCGGCGTCGTCGGCACGGCGCGGATGCCGGGTATCATGTACATCGGATTGCGCAGCGATTCGGCGATCGCGCGCGAATTGCGCTCGCGATCCTCCCACGGCTGCAACCGCAGGAAAGAGATACCCTGCGACACGGTCGGCGAACCGACCACCATGAAGTAACTGCGCAATTCGGGCACTTCGGCATAGAGCGCCTCGAGCTTGCGTGCGTTCTCGCTCATCACCTCGGGGGTCGCGCCCTCGGGGCCAGAGAAAATGCCGACCACCACGCCGCGATCCTCGATCGGCGCGAGCTCGGATTCGAGCTGGCCATAGAGCCACCAGGCTGCCACCGCGACCGGCAGCAGCAGCATCATGACCAAGCCCGGCGTGCCCATCAGCCGGCCCAGCGTGCGGCGATATCCCGCGATCAGCCCGTTCATGCCGCGATCGATCGCCGCTGAAATCGCCATGCGTCGTTTCTGCGGACGCAGGAACTGGCCGCACATCATCGGCGAAAGCGTTAGCGCAACGAAGCCCGAGATCAGTACGGCCCCGGCCAGCGTCAGCGCAAACTCGGCGAACAGCCGGCCGGTGCGGCCTTCAGAGAAACCGATCGGCGCGAACACCGCCGCCAACGTCAACGTCATCGCAACCACCGCGAAGCCGATCTCGCGGACGCCCTTGATCGCGGCGGCGACCGGCTCCATGCCCCGTTCGACATGCCGATAGATGTTCTCGAGCACGACGATCGCATCGTCGACCACCAGCCCGATCGCCAGCACGAAAGCGAGCAGGGTCAGCGTATTGATCGAGAACCCGAACATATAGATGAGCGTGAACGCGCCGATCAGCGACACCGGAATGGTGACGATCGGGATCAGCGTCGCGCGAACACTGCGCAGGAAGAAAAAGATGACGAGAATGACCAGAACGGCCGACTCGCCGATGGTAAGGAACACCTCGTCGATCGACCGTTCAATGAAGATCGACGTGTCGTTGCCGATGCTGACCGTCATGCCGGGCGGCAGGCTTTCGATGATGCCGGGCAAAGCCTCGCGCACCGCGTGACTGACATCGAGCGGATTGGCGGTCGCCTGTTTGATGACACCGAGCGCGACCGACGCTTCGCCGTTCTGGCGGGCGATCACGCGTTCGTCTTCGGGCCCGAGTTCGACCCGCGCCACGTCGCCCAGCCGCACCAGATAGCCTTCGGCACGGTGCAGAATGATGTCTTCGAATTCGGTCGTCGAACTCAGACGCGTCTCGGTCAGGACGGTGAATTCGCGCGCATCGCTTTCGATTCGACCGCCCGGCACGTCGACATTCTGTTGCAGAATCGCTGTCTCGACATCGGTCGGCGTGACGCCGAAGGCGGCCATCCGCGCGCGGTCGAGCCAGATCCGCATCGCATAGCGCCGTTCGCCGAACACGCGCACGTCGGCGACGCCGGTGATGGTGGCGAGCTGGTCGCGCACCTGGCGCTCGGCGAGATCCGATACTTCGAGAATATCGTGCCGGTCGCTGGAGAAGGCGAGATAGATGATCGGCGAGGCGTCGGCCTCGACTTTCGACACGATCGGTTCATCGATCTCGTCGGGCAGCCGTCCGCGCACCCGGGCGACACGGTCGCGCACGTCGTTCGCCGCGGCATCGGGATCGCGCTCGAGATTGAAACGCACCGTGATGCGGCTTTCCTCGGCGCGGCTCGACGATTCGATGATGTCGATGCCTTCGATGCCGGAAATCGAATCCTCGAGCGGATTCGTGACCTGGGTTTCGACGATCTCGGCGCTCGCGCCGGGATAGTCGGTGCGGATGCTGACCACCGGCTCGTCGATATTGGGATATTCGCGCACCGTGAGCCGGTCGTAGGAGACGATGCCGACCAGCATCAGGATGAGGCTCAGCACGGTCGCGAAGACCGGCCGGCGGATGCAGAGTTCGGAGAACCACATGACGCGCTACCCCGGCGGCTCAGGCGGTGGCGGAATGGCGTGCGGCATATCGGATGCGCGCCTCAGCCACCGCCGCCGCCCACGACCTGCACCTCCGCCCCGTCGAACAGCCGGAGCTGTCCGGCAGTGACGATCTCGGCGCCGGCCTCGATGCCGCTGACAATTTCGACGGCGCCGCGCACGCGTTGGCCGAGTTCGATCGCGACGAAGCGCGCATGGCCGTCTTCGACCACATAGACATAATTGCGCTGGCCGAGCGGCACGATCGCCGCCTCGGGCACCATCAGCGCCGCGTCGATCACGTCATAGATCAGGTCGATGCGTGCGAACAAACCGGGCCGCAACTTGCCGTCGTCATTGGGGATACGCGCGCGCAGCACCAGCGAGCGGCCGCTTTCGTCGACCAGTGGATCGATCGCATAGACATTGCCGTTGACGATTTCCCCGCCGATCGCATCGACGGTGACGGCGATTTCCTGGCCGACATAGGTGCGGGTGAAATGGATTTCGGGGATGCGGAAATCGACCTTGAGCGGATCGATCGATTCGAGATTCACGATCACATCGCCGGATTCGACATATTGCCCGACGCTGACCCGGCGTAAGCCCAGCACGCCATCGAAGGGGGCGAGGATCACCGTCTTGTCGATCATGGCTTGAGCAAGCTGCAGGTCGGCGCGATCGGCCTTGAGCTGCGCGTTGGCCTCGTCGAGGGCGCGCTGCGTCCCGGCTTCGCGCGCCAGAAGTTCGCGGGCGCGATCGTAATTCGCCTCGGCGAGCGAAATGCGCGCCTGCACTTCGGCGATTTCCGCCTGGTACATCGACTGGTCGAGCGTGACGATCGGCTCGCCGGCGGCAATCGCCATGCCCTCGTCGGCATGGAGTGCGACGATGCGTCCGGCGATTTCCGGGCTCACCATGATCGATTCATTGGAGCGAAGCGTGCCGACCGCCGGGATCGAGAGGGTCAATTGCTGGGTCTCGGCCAGGACCGTTTCGACCGGGACCGCCGGCTGTTGAAACGCCACGCTGGCCGGCGCCGCCCCGTCGGGGCTGGCGCGCAGATACCAGTAACCGCCGCCACCGGCGGCGATCAGCAGCAGGATGAAAAAGACGGATCGGGCGCGCATTTCCTAGCCACACGGGACGGTATCAGAAACAACCTACCGTGTCTCACGGATGGGTGGCGAATTTCCTGCGCGCGGCCGGTAAATATTTGGTCAGAATCCCGAATTCGGCTCTTTGAGGAATTCGATCTCCGCCTCGGTCGCGTTCCGACCGAGTGTCTGGTTACGATGCGGAAACCTGCCGAAGCGCCGGACGATCTCGTGATGCCGCTCGACGAACCAGAGATGCTCGCGCAGGCGCTCGGCCGCCTCGGGCCCGTGCGCGGCGGCCCATTCCCGGAACAGATCGACGCAGCGATCCTGGTCGGCAAGGGATTCGCTATGCTCGAACGGGATGTAGAAGAAAAACCGCCGGTCGAGCGGCGTCTCGCGATCGAAACCATGCGCGATCGCGCGCGTCGCAACGGCGCGCGCATCGGCGTCGCTCGCGAAGGCGCGCGGGCTCGAGCGGAACATGTTGCGCGGCAACTGGTCGAGTAGCAGTACGAGAGCGATCGCGCTTTCCGGTGCCGCTTCCCATTCGGCGAGCTTCCCGTCGGCGGCTGCGCGCTGCTGGCCGGCGAAGCGCCGCGTCAGTTCGGCATCGAACGCGTCGTCCCTCAGGAACCAGAGCGGGCGTGCGTAGTCGGAAAACCAGAACGCGAGCAGCGGGCGTGGATCGGTCTCTGCGCTCACGCCGCCAGCTCGTTGA
>JBBDWW010000208.1:0-4701 GCA_040902645.1 Dongiaceae bacterium
GCAGAGCGACAGCAGGTAATAGGCGTAGGGCGCGCTACGATTGCCGGGATGCAGTTCGATGAACCGTTCGAGCGCGATGATCGCGTCGTCATAGGCATCCTCGCGATAATAGGCGTAGGCGGCCATGAGCTGGGCCTGGGTCGCCCAGCGCGAATAAGGATGCTGGCGCTCGACCTCCTCGAACATCTTGGCGGCGGTCAGGAGCTTGTCGTCCTGCATCGTGACGAAGGCGGTGTAATAGAGCTCCTCCGCCGGGGTCTCCGGAATTTCCTCGTCGTCGCTCGAACAGGCGGCGATCGCGAGGAAACTGAACGCGAGGAGGAGGCGGCGGCTGCCGCGCAGGCTCGAACGGCTCTTCGGGATCATGGGCCGGGCAATCCTTCGGGTCTTTTCACAGCCAGGCCGCCTCGGCGGGTCGCGGGCGGCCAAGGCCCAGTATACCGGCCGGCCCCGATCCGGCTCAAGCGAATGACAGCACAGGGAAATTTGCCGCAGCCGGGGCGGGCGAGGGCCCGGTCAGGCAAGCGGCAGCGTCTTGCCGATCGAGGCCTGGCTGCTGGTCGCCCGCCGCACGCTGTGGCTGATGCCGCAGAACCGGTTGCATTGCCGCATCGCCGCCCGGATCGGCTCCGCCCCGTTCCAGAAACGGCTGAGATCGCCGGGCTCGCGAAGCTGGATTCCGGGGAACCCGGTCGAGAAACAGAGCCGCGCCATCCCGTATTCGTTGACCATGATGTTGCGGTCGTAGGTGTTGCAGATATGGTCTGCCGTGCGCCCGTCCGAGCCCCAGCCGCGCTCGATATCCCGGGTCCCGCTGAGCGAGCGGAAATACATCTTCACCTGCTGCAGCCATTCGGGATTGAGCCCGAGTGCGTACTTCTCGTCGCAGCGCGCGATGATCGATCCGATCTCGTCGGGATCGACACCGTGATGGTCGGCAAAGAACGGATCGATATCGCCCGCCTGTCCAAAGGCGGGCTGCAGGAAGTTGAGCTTCAGTTTGTCGGCGCCGATATCGTTGATGACGAAATCGTAGAACGCGTCGATCTCCCGGTAATTTCTGTCGAAGATCAGGCCCATCACATAGATGCGCGTGTCGTTGCTGCGCAAACGCTGCCGCGCCGCCAGCAAAAGGCGCAGTGCCTGCACCGCCTTGTTGAAGGCACCGGGGATGCCGCGCGTTTCGTCGTGCAGATCGGCGCTTTGACTGTTAAGCGAGATCGAGATCTCGTGCGGCCCCTCTCGTACCATACGCTCAGCCATCGCGTCGCTGCGGATCCGCGTGCCGTTGACGACCGAGATCGCATTGAGGCCAAGCTGCCGGCAGGTCTTCGCGATCCCGAAATAGATGTCGAGATCGAGCATCGGTTCGCCGCCGCAGATGACGATATTGCCGCCGGGGCTCATCTCGGCAAATTCGCCGATCACTTCGTGCAAACGCGGCTGCGACATATAGTTCGGCCGGTCGTTGTCGTCGCGCTGCCAGAAATAGCAATGCTGGCAGCGCAGATTGCAGCGCTGGTTGACGGTCACGAAGAGGAAACGCGGGACTGGCGGCAAAACATCGCTCCGGCGCTCGGGGGAACCCGTTCAGATGTTTATTGTATGCATGGCGATTATTATATGCATGGCGATCGACTGCCACCTGAAACCGATCCTGATCGACCCCGCCCGGACGAAAAAAAGGGGCGCCCGACGGGCGCCCCAGTTCAGGGAGAATGCTGCCGCCGCGGCTCGGTCGAGCCGCGACCCCCCCCCCCCCCACGCCCCGGGAATTCCGGTCAGTTCGCCTGGCGGCGCAGGAAGGCCGGGATGTCGAGCTGGGCTTCCTCCGTCCGGCTGGTGGCAATCCGTTCGCGCGCGTCGAGACCGGAGAGCCGCTGCTGCTGCACCGGCGGGATCGCCGGGGCCGTCATTGCGGGTGCCGTCATGGCCGGCGCGGGCTGCGGCTGAACCGCCGCCTGTGCCGTTGCAGCCATCGGTGCCGCACTCATCGGCTGGCTCACCGGTTGCTGCATTGTTGGCTGCGGCGCGGCAGCACTGCGAGCCGCCGGCATCGCGACGCGAGCCTGTGCTGCGGCGGGTGCTGCCGTGGTCGCCGGCATCATCCGCGGCGCCGGCGTAACCGACTCGCGCGGGGCCGGACGTTCCGCTGCCGGTGCCGCCGTCTCGGTGCGGGCCGGCGCGCCGCGGCCGAAGAGGGCCGTGGTGCCGGTCACGCGCGAGAACAGGTTCGAGATCCGCCGTGCCTCTGCCGCCGGTCCGCCATCCGCCGTGCGGGCCGCCGGTGCCGGAGCCATGGCCGGCTGCGGCGACAGTTCGGCCCGCTCGGCCCGCAGCGGCGGAACGACCGGCGCGTGGGTGAGGAAGGCCGGACGCCGCGGCAGATCGGCCGCGACTTCGGGTTCGACCGCAATGCGCGGCTGGTTGGCCGGCGCCATCGGCTCGAGCTGCGGAATCGGATCGTACTGTTCCGCCGCCGGTTCGCCGATCGGTTCGAGACGCTGTTCGTCGTGGCTCTCGGCCGCGATCACCGCATCCTGCGCTGCTGCCGGACGTGCCGTTTCGACCGGCTGTTCGACGGGCAGTTCGGCCGGCATCTCGATCGATGCAACGACGGGTTCCGGCATCGGTGCCGCCTCGGCCATCGGCCGGGCTGCAGCGACCACCGGTGCCGGCTGCGGCCGACGCACGGCCTCGCCGACCGGCTGTGCCGGAGTGCGCGTGACACGACCGCGATCGGCGACCAGCGCGAGGCTCGAAGGTCGCGGCATCGCCGATGCCATCGCTTCGATGCCGGTCGCCACCACCGAAATGCGGACCTTACCGTCGAGCGATTCGTCGAAGGTCGAGCCGAAGATGATGTTGGCGTCGGGATCGACTTCCTCGCGGATGCGGGTTGCTGCCGCATCGACCTCGAACAAGGTGAGGTCGGGACCGCCGGTGATGTTGATGAGCACGCCGCGTGCGCCCTTCATCGAGACATCGTCGAGCAGCGGGTTGGAGATTGCCGCTTCCGCCGCGTCGATCGCCCGGTTGTCGCCGCTGGCCTCGCCGGTGCCCATCATGGCCTTGCCCATCTCGGTCATCACCGCGCGAATGTCGGCGAAGTCGAGATTGATCAGGCCCGGCATCACCATCAGATCGGTGACGCCGCGCACGCCCGAATAGAGTACCTGGTCCGCCATCGCGAAGGCGTCGGCAAACGTCGTCTTCTCGTTCGCGATCCGGAACAGGTTCTGATTCGGGATGATGATGAGCGTGTCGACATATTGCTGCAGCTCCTCGATCCCGCTTTCGGCAATCGCCATCCGGTGCATGCCCTCGAAATGGAAGGGCTTGGTGATGACGCCGACGGTCAGGATGCCGTGCTCGCGCGCGGCCCGGGCGATGACCGGTGCTGCACCCGTGCCGGTGCCGCCGCCCATGCCCGCGGTGATGAACGCCATGTTGCTGCCGCTCAGATTCTCGATCACCGATTCGAGCGACTCTTCCGCCGCCGCCCGTCCGACATCGGGCCTGGAACCGGCGCCGAGGCCTTGGGTGATGGTGGTGCCGAGTTGCAGACGCCGTTCGCACAGCGATTGTGCGAGCGCCTGTGAATCGGTGTTGGAAACGATGAACTCCACCCCCTCCAGGTTGGAGCGAATCATGTTGTTGACTGCGTTACCGCCGGCACCGCCGACGCCGACCACGGTGATCCGTGGCTTGATCTCATGCGCCTTGTTGGGCATCGATAGATTCAGTGTCATAGCGAGGCCTCCGTCTCCTCTACGTCGATAATTCGCCGGCGAAATCGCCGCTTGTCACTTCGTGCCCGGATGCTTCGGGGCTCCGGGCCCGTCCCCTCTCAAAAGTTTTCGCGAAACCAGTGACCGACGCGGCCGATCAGGCCGTTCGGCTCCTCTCTCATCCCCATGCTTGCGGGCAGCGGCGGCCGGTCGGCCGTCTGCTGCGCGTAAACAACGAGGCCGGCACAGGTGGCAAAGGCCGGGCCGCCGGTCGACTCGGCCAGACCGCTCACGCGGAGCGGGCGTCCCATACGAATCTGTTTGTCGAGCACGAGCGCCGCGAGATCGCGCACGCCCTGAAGCTGGCTGGCACCGCCGGTCAGCACGACGCGGCGGCCGGCAAGCCGGTCGAATCCGCTTTGCTCGAGGCGGCCGCGAACGAGCTCGAAGGTTTCCTCGAGCCGCGGCTGGATGATTCCGGTCAGAATCGATTTCGGCATGGTGTTCGCGGCGGCGAGATCTTCCTCGCCGACCAGCGGCACGGTGATCATCTCGCGCTCGTCGCTCGGCGAGGGCATGCAGTTGCCGTAGAGCGTCTTCATGCGCTCGGCATGCGCCAGCGGCGTCGACAGGCCGCGCGCGATGTCGTTGGTCACATGCGCGCCGCCGACCGGCACCATGTCGGTATAGACGACGTTGCCGTCGAAGAAGATCGCGATGGTCGTGGCGCCGCCGCCCATGTCGACGACGGTGACGCCGAGATCGCGTTCGTCGTCGACCAGCGAGGCGAGCCCCGCCGCGTAGGACGAGACGACCATTGCCTTGATGTCGAGATGGCAGCGGCCGATGCAGTTCGCGAGATTGCGCACCGCGCCCGAAGCCGCCGTGACGATATGCATATCGACGCCGAGGCGTTCGCCGAACATGCCGCGCGGATCGCGGATGCCGCGGCTGCCGTCGATCGTGTAGC
>JBBDWW010000209.1:0-4689 GCA_040902645.1 Dongiaceae bacterium
ATGCGGCCGATATGGGGGCGGGTATGCTCCATCGACATGAACTCGCCGAGATCCTCTTTGCTGAACGCCCAGGTATCGACCACCTGGTTGCCGTGCGTGTTGATCATCTTGACGATCTGGCCCTTCTTCACATGGGCCGCCTTGCCCCGGCGCGCCGGGATGGTCTGAATCTCGGGCATGCTGTTTCCTCCCCTAGCCGGCCATTCTGGCCGTGACTTCGATTTCGATTTTCATACGCTTGTCGATGAGCGGCGCGATGACCGTCGTGTTGGCCGGCAGCGCCGCCCGGCAGTGTTCGCCGATGATCGGCACCACGCGCTCGAAATCGGCAGGATCGGCGAGATAGACGCGGATCCGGACGAGATCCGCGAACCCGCTGCCCGCCTCGGCGAGTGCCTTGCCGATCGTGCGGAAACATTGGCGCGTCTGTTCGACCACATCCTCGCTGATCGTGCCGGCCGCATAGTCGAACCCAGTCGTGCCGGAGACGAACACCCAGTCACCGTCGACCACGGCGCGGCTATAGCCGGCCAGCTTTTCGAAACTCGACCCCGACGAGATATGCCGCCGCGCCATCGCGTCACTCCTCGCGCCGTTGCGGGCGGCGCACCAGCTCGCCGCTGCAATTGGGACAGATATGGTTCATCGCGGTCGCACAAGACAGACAGAAGGTGCATTCATAGCTGCAGATGAGCGCCTCCGCACGATGACCGAGCGCCGTCTTGCATCGTTCGCATGCGCCCCGCATTTCCAGCGCCATCGCTTCGGCTCCCGTCCCTCACGCGCGCAGTCTATCTAGCGGAAAGAGGCTATTCCAGCACCCGATGCCGCGGTTACAGCAGGACCAGGGTGGCGAGGCCAAGAAAGCAGAAAAATCCGACCACGTCGGTGGTCGCCGTCAAAAATGGGCCGGCACCGTGAGCCGGATCGACTCCCATCCGTTCGAGGAGCAGCGGCACGATCGTACCGCCGAACCCCGCCCACAGCATATTGAGGATCAGCGCTGCCGCGAGCACTGCGCCGATCCGCCACTGACCGGTCCAGGCCCAGGCCCCGCCACCGGCGATCACACCGAAGGCCGCCGCGTTCATCGCGGCGACGGTCATTTCCTTGAGGACGAAGCGCCAGGGCTGATTGCGTGAAGAGAGATCGCGCGTCGCCAGAGCGCGAACCGTGTTGGTGACGACCTGCACGCCGGCGCTGCCGCCCATCGCTGCCACGATCGGCATCAGCACCGCGAGAACGACGATTTCCTCGATGGTGCCTTCGAACAGCGATACCACGACCGAGGCGACCGCTACATTCGCCAGCACCAGCAGGAGCCAGCGAAAGCGCGTCCAGGCGATCGTCGTGGGTTTCGCATGAAAGCCAGTATCGCCCGCGCCGACAATACCGAGCAAGTCTTCCGCGGCCTCCTCGTCGATGACATGGACGACGTCGTCGACCGTCACCGCGCCGAGCAGCCGGCCGTCATCGTCGACCACCGGCGCAGACACCAGCCCGTACTGCCGGAACAGATACGCGACCGATTCCTGATCCATCGTTGCGGGGACGGGGCGCAAATCGGTTTCCATGATGTCGGTCAGTTTCACCGCGCGCATGTTGCGCATCGCGCGTGACAGCGGCACCGTGCCGACGGGATGATGGCGGGGATCGACCACGAATAGATCGTAGAAATCGTCGGGCAGATCCTTGCTGGCGCGCAGAAAATCGATCGTCTCCCCGACCGTCCAATGCTGCGGCACCGCGACCAGCTCGCGCTGCATCATGCGGCCGGCGCTATCTTCCGGGAAGGTCAGGCCTTCCTCGATCGCCTGCCGGTCTTCGGCGGGCACCGATTCCAGGATGCGCCGCTTCTCGTCCTCGTCCAGATCTTCGAGCAGATCGACCGCATCGTCGGTGTCGAGTTCGGCAACCGCATGCGCGAGCTCGAGCGGCCCGATCATTTCCATGATCTCTTCGCGAACCGTCTCGTCGAGATAGGACAGCGTTTCCGGATCAAAGGTGTGGCGGACGATGGCGACGAGCAGGCGCCGCTCTTCCGGATCGAGCGCTTCCAGCAAGTCGGCGAGGTCGGCCGCGTGCAGCGGATCGACCAGTTCCTCGATGCGCGCGACAGCCCCGTCGCCGATCGCATCGCGAACCGCGCGGACCCGATCGGCCGTCAGCCCGTAAAGTTCATCGGGCGCGGCCGCCGGTTCGCGCGCGGTGTCGGTCATTCCGCCGCACCGGCAGCCTGGGCATCGACAACCGCGATCGCCGACATGTTGACAATGCCGCGCACCGTAATGGAGGGCACCACGACATGGGCCGGTCGCGCCGGGCCGATCAGCATGGGACCGACCGACTGGCCGACGCCGATCGCCTTCAAAAGGTTGAAGGAGATATGGGCCGCATCAAGATTCGGCATGACCAGCAGATTCGCCTGCCCCTTCAGCCGCGAGTTCGGGAACATCCGCTCGCGCATCGCCTCGCTGATCGCCGCATCGCCGTGCATTTCGCCCTCGACTTCGAGATCGGGCCAGCGTTCGCGAACCAGCGCCAGCGCCTGACGCATCTTTAATGCGGAAGGCGAGTCCGCGGTTCCAAAACTCGAATGCGACAGCAGGGCCGCCTTGGGCACGATTCCGAAGCGTTGCACCTCGCGCGCCGCCTGGATCGTCATGTCGGCAATCTGCTCCGCCGTTGGATCGGCCGTCACCTGCGTATCGCAGATAAAGAAGTTCCCGGTCGGCAGGACCAGCGCATTGAGCGCGAAGGCCTGGGTCATCCCGGGCGCGAGCCCGATCACGTCGAGGATATGATTGAGCTGGCGGCGATAGCGCCCGACCGTGCCGCAGATCAGCGCATCGGCTTCGTTGCGCCGCACCATCAACGCGGCGATGACGGTGTTCCGGGTGCGGACGATCGTCTTCGCATAGTCCGGCGAGACGCCGCGCCGCTCCATGAGTTCGTGATAGAGCGTCCAGTATTCTCGGAACCGCGCATCGCCCTGCGGATCGACCAGTTCGAAATCCACATCCGGCTTCATGCGCAGGCCGAGCCGCTCGATGCGGCTCTCGATGACCGAGCGCCGGCCGATCAGGATTGGATGCGCGAGTCCCTCATCGAGCACGGTCTGGGCCGCGCTCAGCACCCGCTCCTCTTCGCCTTCGGCATAGACGAGGCGGCGCGGATCCTGGCGCGCCTGCTCGAACATCGGCTTCATCATCAGCCCGGAGCGGAACACATATTCGACAAGCTTCTGACGATAGGCCTTGAAATCGGCGATCGGGCGCGCCGCCACGCCGCTTTCCATCGCCGCACGCGCCACAGCGGGCGCGATCTCGACCAGCAAACGCGGATCGAACGGCCGCGGGATCAAATATTCCGGGCCGAAGCGCAGCGCCTCGCCGCCATAGGCGCGCATCACGACATCAGAGGTCTCGACCCGCGCCAGATTGGCGATCGCCTTCATGCAGGCGACCTTCATCTCGTGATTGACCGTCGAAGCGCCGACATCGAGCGCGCCGCGAAAGATAAACGGGAAGCACAGCACATTGTTGACCTGGTTCGGATAGTCCGACCGGCCGGTCGCGATGATCGCGTCGTCGCGCACCGCGCGTACTTCCTCCGGCGTAATTTCCGGTGTCGGATTGGCAAGCGCCATGATGATCGGGCGCGGCGCCATGCGCGCGACCATCTCGGGCTTGAGTACGCCGGCTGCCGACAGCCCGAGAAAGATATCGGCCCCGCCGATCACCTCGCCGAGCGAGCGCGCGTTGCTCGGCTTCGCATAGCGTGCCTTGCGCTCGTCCATCAGTTCGATGCGGCCCTCATAGACGAGGCCGGCCACGTCGGTGACCCAGATATTCTCAACCGGCATTCCAAGATCGACCAGGAGATCGAGACAGGCGAGACCCGCGGCACCTGCGCCGGATCCCACCAGCTTCACCTGGTTGAGCTTCTTGCCGGCAATCTCCAGCGCATTGCTGATGGCGGCCGCGACGATGATCGCGGTGCCATGCTGGTCGTCGTGGAAGACCGGAATTTTCATCCGCCCGCGCAGCCGCCGTTCGACTTCGAAACATTCCGGCGCCTTGATATCTTCGAGATTGATGCCGCCGAAGGTCGGTTCCAGCGCGGCGATGAGGTCGATCAGCTTTTCGATGTCCGGCTGATCGATCTCGAGATCGAATACGTCAATCCCCGCGAAGGTCTTGAAGAGGACGGCCTTGCCTTCCATTACCGGCTTGGCGGCGAGCGGGCCGATCGGGCCGAGCCCGAGGACCGCGGTGCCGTTGGTCACCACGGCGACCAGGTTGGCTCTGCCGGTCAGGTTGGCGGCCTCCGCCGGGTCGGCCACGATCGCCTCGCAGGCGGCCGCGACGCCGGGCGTATAGGCCAGCGCCAGGTCGCGCTGGTTCGCCAGCGGCTTGGTCGGCACGACCGCGATTTTTCCCGGCACCGGGTGGCGGTGATATTCGAGTGCGCTGTCGCGCAGGTCCTCTGCCATCCGCGCCTCTCTGGCCGGGCGGCAGCCCGAGCCTGCCCGGCATCATTGGGTCCCCCGGCACCATTCGGTCCGTCGTCGCCGGCTCAGGCTCATCTTGGCAATCAGGCCCGCGCGGGTCGCCGGCGGGCCTGACAAAATCATGGTGCGGTCGAGAAGACTCGAACTTCCACGGGATTTCTCCCACAGCGACCTCA
>JBBDWW010000210.1:0-4684 GCA_040902645.1 Dongiaceae bacterium
GCCCGTTTAGCACGGCGCGTCCGGCGCGGATAAGTCCCGGCTGACGCTACGCCGGACCCGATGCTAGGCTTGTTCCATGCGCGACGGAGATTCGACGGCAGCGGTCCTCGCCGCCCTTGCCTGGCAGATTGAGGCCGGCGCGGACGAGGCCATCGACATCGTACCGGCGGATCGCTTCGCCGTGGCGGCAGAGGCACCCGTGCGGGTCGAGCCGACCCTCGCCGCACCGAACCGTGCTGCGGCAACCTCCGACCATGCCGCGCTGCGCGATGACGAACCGCCGCAGACCGCCCGGCCGCGGCTGGCCGATGCAGCGCCGGGGCCTGTCCTGTTGCGCGCCGCGCCGCCGGCGCTGGTCGATACGCCCGCCCATAGCCTCGCCCGCGCCGCCCGGTCGCTCGATGAGCTGCGCGAGGCGCTGATGGCATTCGACGGCTGTCCCCTGAAGGACACGGCGACCAACCTGGTGTTCGCCGACGGCAATCCGGAGAGCCGGGTGATGATCGTGGGCGAGGCACCGGGCGCCGATGAGGATCGCGCCGGCAAACCCTTCGTCGGCATCTCGGGCCAGTTGCTCGATCGCATGCTGGCGCCGATCGGCCTCGACCGGACCAGTGTCTACATCACCAACATCATCTTCTGGCGCCCGCCGGGGAACCGCCAGCCGACCACTGCCGAGGTGGCCGCCTGTCTGCCCTTCGTCGAACGCCATATCGAGCTCGCGAATCCCGACGTGCTGATGCTGACCGGCGGCGCGTCGGCCAAGACGCTGCTCGCCCGCAACGAGGGGATCATGCGATTAAGGGGTCGCTGGTTCCTCTATGAGAGTACCGGGATGAGCCGTCCAATCCCCGCCCTCCCGACCTTCCATCCGGCCTTCCTGCTGCGCCAGCCGGCCCAGAAAAGGGAGGCCTGGCGCGACCTCTTAGCCCTGAGCGAAAAGTTGGGCGAACTCGCGCACCCCTAGCGCCGGGCGGCCTCCTTTCTCCATATCCATAGAGCGAGAGGCCCGGTCGGCGCGGCCTTCCTGCCGTGAACGAAATGTCGGGCGAGTTGGCGCACGCCCAGCGCTTGGGGGTCCCTTCTTTATCTACACAATAACTGGTAAGCTGCCACAGCTTTACGGGTTGCGCAGCGGGCAGGGCTGGGGTACCTAACGAGCAATGATTCATGAAAGATTCTTGCGCGCCGGGCTGCCGCACCGTTTCTGGCAGCTTCTAACCGGGGCCCTCCTCCTCGCCATCGCTCTCGCTGCCAGCCCGCTCCAGGCTCAGGACTTGCTTGCGCCTGTGTTGCCGGAAACCGCGTCACTGCCCTCCGGCGACGAGGATTTGGTGCCCGAGGTTGCAACGCCGACGCCGCTCGAAACCGTCGACGCCGCGCGCTATCGGCAGATCTTCGAACTGCAGGCGTCGGCGCAGTGGCTTGAGGCCGACGCGGTTATCGACCGGCTGACCGACCTGCGTCTGCTCGGCCATGTTTTGGCCGACCGCTATCTCAGTCCAACCTATCGAACCTCTTATCGCGAGCTGCGCGACTGGCTGGTCCGCTATGGCGACCACCCGGACGCACCGCGGCTTTACGATCTCGCTTTGACGCGACTGCCGTCGGGCAGCGAGGCGCCGCCCGAACCGACTGTTTCGACCTTCCGCGGCGGTACGCCCGACAATGGCATGGGTGCCGAGAGCAACGCCTGGAGCGCCGGGATCGAAGCCTGGCGCACCGACCAACCCGTTGCGGCCGCCGCCTATTTCGAACGGGCCGCCGGCGAGGCATCCGACATCTGGACCCGGTCCGCCGCGTCCTATTGGGCAGCCCGCAGCTATCTGCGCGCGCGCCAGCCCGAGCAAGTCAGCCGCTGGCTGCGCCTCGCCGCGGAAGAGCCGCGCAGCTTTTATGGTCAGCTCGCCCGCCGCGCGCTCGGCCTCGATGCCAGCTTCGATTGGCAGCCGCTTTCATTGTCGCCGGAAGGCGCGCAGTCGCTGCTGAAATCGCGGATCGGCCAGCGCGCGCTCGCCCTGCTGCAGATCGGCGAGGAACGCCGCGCTGCCGCCGAGTTCCATGTCCTGCGCCCGAAGGCGAGCCCGGTGCTGCTCGAGGCGATGCTCGCCGTTGCGCAGCGTTATGCCCTGCCGTCCTTCGTCATGACCGCCGGCAGCGTCGTCGAGGAAGTGACCGGCGGCCGCATCGACGAGGCGCTCTATCCGCTGCCGAAATGGGAGCCGCATGGCGGCTTCTCGATCGACCGCGCGCTGCTCTATTCGATCGCGCGCCAGGAATCCGGTTTCAATCCGACCGCCCAGAACCCTTCGGGTGCGACCGGGCTGATGCAGATCATCCCGTCGACCGCGGATGCCGTCGCCAAGCAGCTCGGCATCCTGGCCCACGATCTGCGCGACCCGGTGATGAGCCTGACGCTCGGCCAGGAATATCTGCGCATGCTGCTGGCCGATGCGAATGTCGCGAACGATCTCTTCCTGATGACGATCGCGTACAATGCAGGCCCGGGAAATCTCGCGAAATGGCGCAAGCAGTTCGTCTATGACGACGATCCGCTGCTGTTCATCGAAAGCATCCCCTCGCGCGAGACCCGGTTGTTCGTCGAACGGGTGATGGCCGGCCTGTGGATCTATCAGGCGCGGCTCGGTCAGCCGGCTTTGTCGCTCGATGCCGTCGCATCCGGCGCCTGGCCGACTTATCAATCGCAGGACGCCGCCACGCTGGCCGCCTCCAATGCCGCGAATTGACGAAACCCGCCCGTTTCACCCGGTCAATATTGCGGTCCTGACAGTCTCCGACACGCGGACCGAAGCCGACGACAAATCCGGCGCAACCTTGGCCGAGATGATCACGCGCGACGGGCACAATGTCGCGGCGCGCGCGATCGTCCGCGACGACATCGCCGCGATCACGGCGCAGGTCGAAAAATGGATCGCCGACAAGACGATCGATGTCGTGATCTCGACCGGCGGCACCGGCATGACCGGCCGCGACGTGACGACCGAGGCATTCGAAAGCCTCTATGAGAAAAAGATCGACGGGTTCGGTGAACTGTTCCGCTGGATCAGCTTCCAGAAGGTCGGCACCTCGACCATCCAGTCGCGCGCGACCGGCGGCGTGGTGCGCGGCACCTATCTCTTCGCGCTGCCCGGTTCGCCCGGTGCCTGCCGCGACGGCTGGGAGGAAGTGTTGAAGCACCAGCTCGATTACCGGCACCGTCCGTGCAATCTGGTCGAGCTGATGCCGCGGCTGATGGAGAAATAGGAGCGCCTCAGCCCCGGCCCGCAACCCATCGGCTCAGTGTTTCGTAATCGAGCGCGCCAGTCACGGCCGCTGCCAGCTTCAATCCCAATACCGCGCCGAACTTGAACCCGTGCCCCGAGCAGGGGCTGATCGCGACCGCGTTCTCGCCGATCCGTTCGGCGATGAATCGGTGATCCTCGGTCATCGTGTAGCAGCAACTTCGGGTACCGATCGTGGTGTACCCGTCGAGATCGAAAAGGCGACCGCGATAGCGTTCGAGGATGGTCGCAGGCTCTCCCGGATCGACCCCGCGGCGTTCATCCGGTTCGCCCGGTCGCCGGTAATCGCCCGAGGCGATCTTGATCCGCGTGCGATCGACCGAGGGGAACGCATAGAGATCGCCCACGCCGCCGAAATCGACGATCGCCGGCGCATCGTTCCAGGTTGCGCGAAATTTCTGCGGCGCCTCGAGATAGACCGCGACCTGCCGGTAGCTGCGGCTGCGCGCGGCAAGCTGCGGCACCAGCCGCCCGATCCAGGGTCCGGCGGCGACGATGAGTGCATCGCCACTGATTAGTATTCCGTCATCGAGACGCGCGGCATTTTGTTCGGGGTCGAGCGCGATGACCGGCGTCTGAATGCGCAGCCTGTTGCCGAGCTTTATGGCGAGCGCACGAACGATGCGCTCGGCGAACAGCACGCCGCCCTGCTCCATGAAGACGCCGTAGGCGACTCCCGATACGTCGAGGAACGGCCAGCGCCGCGCGAGCCGCTTCGCGGTCAGCCGCTCGAACCTGTAGCCGTCGCGTTCGATCTGCGGCATCGCCGCGTCGATCCAGTCGCCGTTCTCGCGCGACAAACCGAGGATTCCGGTTTCGCGAAAATGGCGCTCGCCGAGATCGCCCCACAGCGTCTCGTAGGCTTCCATCGCCTCCGGCACCATCGCGCCGTAGCCCGATGGCTCGGGGTAGAAAAGCCGGGTCATGCGGTGCTCGTCATAGGAGGAGCCGAGCGGGTTGGGCACGGTCCCCTGCTCCAGCACGACCGCCTGATGCCCCGCCCGCATCAGAGCCCAGGCGGCCGACAGCCCGACGATGCCGCCCCCCACGATGACCACTTTCATGCCCGCCCACCTTTGAGCCCCGATTCGCGCGCCCGGCCATCCTGCCGGTATCCGCGGCCTTCCGCGACCAGTGCGCCTCTGTTCTTGAAATGTTCACACAGACGCTCTAGCCTTGCCCCATGACCACAGGATCCGGACGACGATTGGCCGAGCCCCAGCGCGCGGCCCCGCTCAGCCGACCCCGCGCTTCGGTCCCCAAGCCGATACGCGCGACGCCGGACGAGGCGGCCTTGCCCGCCAGCCCGATCAAGGGCCGCGGCGCCGTCACCAACCGCCCGGGCCGCTACGAGCGCGGCGACCGGCCACGCGAGGACGATG
>JBBDWW010000211.1:0-4676 GCA_040902645.1 Dongiaceae bacterium
GGGGGTGTGGGGGTCTTGGGTTAAAATCCCGCCGCTCCGACATTTTACCATTCTGGCGGGATGCGGTCGCGACCGCAGCATTCCATTCCTCCGACGGCGATTATGGGAGCGGTTGTATGGGTTGGAGCACGTTGCCCGGCTGGACCTATGCCAGCGACGAGTTCTTCGCGCTCGAACACGACGCGATCTTCATGTCGACCTGGCAGATCGTCGGTCACCTCTCCGACATTCCGGCGCCCGGCGACTATCTTCGCTTCGATCTTCTCGGGCAGAGCGCGATCGTCGTGCGCGACGACGCGGGGCGGGTCGGGGCGTTTCACAATGTCTGCCGTCATCGTGCGTTTCGTCTGCTGGACGATGCGCAGGGGCACACCCAACCAGCGATCCGCTGTCGATATCACGGCTTTACCTACGATCTGGACGGATCGCTTCGAACGGTGCCGGGCGAAGAATCGTTCGACGGGCTGGATAAAAGCTGTTTCGGTCTGAAGCCGGTCGATCTCGAGATCTGGCGGGGCTTCATCTTCATCCGTTTCGGCGGCAACGGTCCTTCCGTCGCCGCGCAATTCGCACCGATCGAAGCGCAACTGGCGCCGTATCGTCTTGGCGACCTCGTGCCCTACGGCCGTGCGGGTACGGCGCCGATTGAGGCCGACTGGAAAGTAGCCGTCGACAACAATATCGAGGGCTATCACATCCCGGTCGCGCATCCGGGCCTGCAGCGTCTCTACGGCCATGAATATCGTTTCGCCTTGCATCCGCTGGGGGTCAGCCAGGCGGGCGGGCCGTTGCGCGAAGTCGCAGCGTCACCCTGGAGCGAGCGGCATTACGTGAGACTTTTGCCGACGGTGGACACGCTGCCCGAAGAGCGGCGTCGCTTCTGGGGCTACTACAGCATGTTTCCGAATCTGGCCTTCGACGTCTATCCGGACATGATCGACTTCTTCCAGATCCTGCCGGTCGCACCGGGGCGCAGCATGAGCCGCTGGCGGGCCTATGCGTTACCGGATGCGCGTCGCGAGATGGCGGCCGCACGCTGGCTGAACATGCGCATCAATACGCAGACCGGACTGGAGGACAGACATCTGGTCGAAGGCGTGCAGGCGGGACTGGGATCGCTCGGCTATGGCGCTGGACCGCTCTCCGGTAGAGAGGCGCGCGTCAAACAGTTCCACGACCTGGTACGCGCCGCCATCCCGGTCGCGGCGCAGGAAGTGCCGCCGTCACCCGGCAGTGTGGCCGACCTCAATCGCAGTCTGTTGCCGGATACTGGCGCCCGCGCAGCGCGATAGCGGAGAGGGCGCTACTGGTTCTTGACGAGATCGCGTCCGGCCTGCGTCAGCTTGCAGACCAGCCAGTCCGGTTTCAGCGGATTAGTGAACCAGGGTTCGGCCCAGCCCTGATCGATGCAGGCACGCACCGTGCGCTCTGAAACGCGCTGGCCCCATTCGTCGAACAAGGGCAGTTTGCCGCCCGGCTGTGTGACGCCGCGTTCGAGCCAGCGGAGTTGCACCGGCGACGGATGTTCGCTCGAGGTCAGAACGGATTCTGCCAAGCCATTGGTTTTCATTATTGTTCCCCCTATCCCCGATGTTCATTCTCCGGATTAACAGGCGGTCTGGCAAGATACTTTGGGGCGCGTTGCCAAGCGCGCAAGGGTCAGTGCAGCATGCGCCGTTCCGCCCGCAGGAGTAGCCCCAGGGAATCACGTTGAGCACGCCGCAATCCGCCCGCATCGCGCAGGTCTTCTCGGCGATCGGGCATTTCTACATCCATCTCTTCACCGCGATCTTCTTCACGATCGCGCTCGGCATCGAGGACGATTGGGGCGTCAGCTTCCAGGACCTGCTGCCGCTTTGGACCCTGGGTGCCGCATTGGTGGGTGCTGCCGCGTTGCCGGCGGGCTGGCTCGCCGATCGCTGGAGCGCGCGCGGCATGATGGTCGTGTTCTTCATCGGCATCGGCAGCGCCGCGATCCTGTGCGGACTGATCGAGGGCAGCAACGGACTGGTCGCGACGCTGGCGCTTGTTGGCCTGTTCGCCGCGATCTATCACCCGGTCGGCATCGCCTGGCTGGTGCGCAACGCGACCGCGCGCGGCAAGGCACTCGGCATCAACGGCATCTTCGGCAATCTCGGCATGGCGGCGGCGGGCATTACCGCCGGCACGCTGACCGCGCTCGCCGGCTGGCGTGTCGCGTTCATCGTGCCCGGTGTCATCGCGCTCGCGACCGGCATCGTGATGTTGGCGATGGTGCGCGCCGGTCGGGTGCCCGAGGGCGGGCCTGCGGTCGCACGCAGCCATCCGCCGAGCCGCGGCCATGTGCTGCGCGCGTTCTTCGTGATGCTGATGGTGATGTTCTGCGGCGGCCTCGTGTTCCACGGCACGCAGAGCGCGCTGCCGAAACTGTTCGACGAGCGGCTGGGATACCTGCTTGGCGAAGGCACCGAAGGCGTCGGCTGGGCGGTCGGCCTCGTCTATGCCGCCGCCGGGTTGATGCAGCTCATCGGCGGCCATCTGGCCGATCGCTGGCCGTTGAAGCGGCTCTATGTGCTCGCGATCGTGCTGCAGCCGCTGCTGCTTTATTTCGTGGCGATCGCCGGCGGCATGCCGCTGATCGCGGCCGCGACATTCTCGGTCGTCGTCGGCATCGGCATTCTGCCGGCGGAAAATCTGCTGCTCGCCTATTTCGCGCCGGACCGCCATCAGAGCCTCGCCTTCGGGCTCAAATATGTGGTCGCGTTCGGCACCGGGCCGATCGCGCTCTTCCTGGTGGCGCGGCTGAGCGACAATAATGCCGGGTTCTATCTGGTCTTCGCGTTGTTCGCCGTCTTGATGGCGGTCGCGTTCCTCTCGAGCCTCGCTTTACCGGCGCCGCGCATCGCATCGGCGCCACGCACGCCGACCCAACCCGCGCCGGCGGAGTAGCCTCGGATCAGGTGTCGAGTGCGGCGAGCGCCTGCTGTGCGATCGCGAAATCCGTTGCGGGCAATTGCGCGTCCGAGATGAACCAGGTGGCCGAGAGCCCGCACCAGACGACAATCCACCGGCACCGGACGCGGCGGTCATCGTTCGAGGCGGATTGCCGGCGGCGCTAGCCGAACAGCCGCGGATGCTCGATCGCCGGGCAGCGGTTCATCACCACCTTGAGACCCGCCGCCTCGGCCCGTGCCGCCGCCTTGTCGTCGCGCACGCCGAGCTGCATCCAGACGATCTTCGCGCCGATCGCGATCGCCTCGTCGACGGCGGCGCCGGCAAATTCGGAGCGCCGGAAGATGTCGACCATGTCGACCGGCTCGTCGATGTCGGAAAGGCTCGCACGGCAGGTCTCGCCGTTGATGATCGTACCGGCGGCCGTCGGGTTGACGGGGATCGCGCGGTAGCCCGATTGCTGTAAAAACGCCATCACGCGATGGCTGGCGCGGTCCGGCTTGGGGCTCGCGCCGACCACCGCAATCGTCCGCACGCTCGTCAGAATGCTGCGGATATAGTCGTCGCTGTAAGCGTTGTGGTTCACAGGATGGGCGCCGGCATGAGGGTCAGCAGCCCTTCCAGCTCGGCTTGCGCTTTTCGATGAAGGCGTCGATGCCTTCCTCGGCATCGCGCGCCAGCATGTTCGTGGTCATCACCGAACTCGCATAGGCATAGGCATCGGTGATGCCGAGTTCGAGCTGGTTGTAGAACGCCTCCTTGCCGATCGCCAATGTCAGCGGCGATTTGGCGGCGATCGTGTCGACGAAAGCGGCGACGGTCGCATCGACCTGGTCGGGCGCGACGGCGCGGTTGATGAGCCCGAGCGCCTGCGCGGTCGCGGCGTCGATCATCTCGCCGGTGAGCAGCATTTCCATCGCCGGTTTGCGCGCGACATTGCGCGACAGCGCGACCATCGGCGTCGAGCAGAAGAGACCGATATTGACCCCCGGCGTTGCGAAGCGCGCATCGCTGGCGGCGACCGCAAGATCGCAGGTCGCGACGAGCTGGCAGCCGGCCGCCGTCGCGATGCCGTGCACGCGGGCGATCACCGGTTTCTTCAGCGAGACGATCCGCAGCATGAGGGCGCTGCAGTTCTCGAACACGGCTTCGTAGAATTGCCGCGTCGGCGTCGCGCGCAGTTCCTTGAGATCGTGCCCGGCGCAGAAGGCGGGCCCGGCACCGGCGATCACCACGGCGCGGATCGCATCGTCTGCCGCGACCTCGTCGAGGGCGTCGATCAGCGCCTCCATCAGCGCCATCGAAAGGGCGTTGCGCGCCTGCGGACGGTTGAGGGTCAGCCAGGCGGCAGGCCCGCGATCCTCGCGTAGCACCAGCCGGTCTGCGGTCTTGCTGGCAGGCGAGGGGCTGTCGGGCGGGGAGGGGCGGTCGTCCATGCGTCGATCCCGATTGCGGTGGTTATATGGCTTGGATGGTTCAGAACGCGGCGCGTTGCCGCACGGCGGCCGGAACGGGGCTACCTTAAGGGCTGGAGCGGCCGGGCCCAAGACCTTCGCCATGGCTGTGGCACCAGAGTACCGCGCGGCCAAGCATTTCAAATCAAAGCAGAAACCGTTGACAGGCGCGCGCGGATGGCGATACTCCGCGACCGCAACCGGGAGCGCGCCTCGATGGTGCCGCTCCCTAGAATTTCAGCGGAGAGCCCTGATGAAGACCTATTCCGCCAGGCCGGCGGACATCAACAA
>JBBDWW010000212.1:0-4631 GCA_040902645.1 Dongiaceae bacterium
TTCCGTACCGAAGAATGTTTTGCCGCAGCGTTGGTCGCGGGCGCGATGAGCGTCGAGGCGAGCCGCGGTTCGGCCGGCGCACTCGATGCCCGCATCCATGAATGGCGCGGCCAGCCCGGCCAGCAGGCCGTCGCTGCGGCCTTGCGCGGTCTGCTCGAAGGAAGTGCCATACAAGCCGCCGGCAGCCCGCGCATCCAGGACCCTTACTGCTTGCGCTGTCAGCCGCAGGTGATGGGCGCCGCGCTCGATCTCATCCGGAACGCGGCCGAAACGATGCGCTGCGAGCTTAACGCGGTCAGCGACAATCCGCTGATCTGCCTCGAGACCGGCGATGTGCTGTTCGGCGGCAATTTCCATGCGCAGCCGATCGGCCTTGCCGCCGACAGCCTGGCTTTGGCCATTGCGGAAACCGGATCGATCTCTGAACGGCGCGTCGCCTTCCTGGTCGATGCGCATATGAGCGGTCTGCCGGCCTTCCTGGTCGCAGAAGGCGGGCTCAATTCCGGGTTCATGCTGGCGCAGGTAACGGCCGCCGCACTTGTCAGCGAGAACAAGGCGATGGCGCATCCCGGCAGCATCGACAGCATTCCGACCGGCGCCAATCACGAAGACTATGTCTCGATGGCGACCTATGCGGCACGGCGCACCGGCGACATGGCGGAGAACCTGCGCCATATCATCGCAATCGAGCTTCTCGCCGGCTGTCAGGGGCTCGAGTTCCGCCGCCCGACGCGCAGCAGCAAAATTCTCGAAAACGTATTCGGCACGGTTCGGGCACAGGTGGCGAAATGGGATCAGGACCGTTTCTTCAAGCCGGATCTCGATGCGGCCGCATCCCTGATCGGGACTGCGTCGCTCATTCCCGATCCGGCGCGCGCGGTGCTGCCCAGTATGACCGGCGGCGCCGGCTAGTCCCGCAACGCTTACAGAGGCAGGCCGCCATGATCGGTGAGAAGACGAAGGATGTCGAAAATTTCTGGCAGGAAGCCCGCCGCAAGCACAAGATCGCCACCAACGACTATCATGCCTGCACGCTCGGTCATCCGGATGCCTTCGATCCCGACGTGCCGAGCCTCGATCTCTCGGACCAGCCGCGGCTGATCGGCAAGAACCAGAAGCGCGGCACGGCGCATCTCGCGCGGGAGTTCGAGGCCAACAAGATCCCGCGGCGCAAGATCGGTGACTACTGGATCATCCTGGATTACGACAACGCGCCCTTGTTCCTGGTGCAGGTGACCGAAGTCGAAGTGACGCCGTTCAACAAGGTGACGGAGACCTGGGCCGCGGTTGAAGGCGAAGGCGACAGCAGCCTCGCCTGGTGGGCCGATGCGCATTACGAGTATTACACGCGGCAGTGCAAACCGCTGGGGATTACCTGGCGCGACGATCTGCCCGTTGTGTGCGAAACTTGGAAAGTGATCGAACCGGCCGAACGCGGGCGTGCGGCCATGAACGCCAAACCGCGCTAGAAACGCGGAATGATCAGTTGGTACCGGGCAGCAGATAAGTATCGGCGCTCGACCAGGACAGATTGAGCTGCGCACCGATCGTGGTCGCCGTCTCGTCGACCTGCGAACTCGCTTTTTGCACCCGGAACTCGATGCCCTGATCGGTTTCGACGAAGAGCTGCGCGACGGCCCCTGAAAACTCGGCGGCGACGACCCGACCCGCGACGCGGTTGAGGTTCGTTGCCGTACCGATCGCGATCTTGTCGGCACCGATGATGAAAATCGCCGGCTCTCCGACCCGGATCGCGCGATCGGCCGGCAGATCGACCTCGAAGCTGCCGGCCGGTGTGGCAATCGTCGCACGACCGGCGGCGAGCGACGTCACATCGCCGGCCAAGACATTGTTCGCACCGACGAACTCCGCCACGAACCGGCTCTGCGGTTTGCGATAGACCTCGTGCGGCGTGCCGATCTGTTCGATCCGGCCGTCATTCATGATCACGATGCGATCGGCCATCGCCATCGCCTCGGACTGGTTATGCGTCACATAGACGAACGTGATACCCAGTTCGTGATGCAAACGCCGCAGTTCGCGTTGCATCGAACGACCGATCTTGGCATCGAGCGCGCCGAGCGGCTCGTCGAGCAGCAGGGTCTTGGGATCGAGCACGATCGCGCGCGCGAGTCCCACCCGCTGCTTCTGCCCGCCGGAAAGCTGCAACACCGAGCGGCTTTCCATGCCGGCGAGACCGACGGTCTGAACGACGTTCTTGACCCGAACATCGCGTTCGGCGCGCGGCACGCCGCGCATGCGCAGGCCATATTCGATGTTCTGCGCCACGTTCATATGCGGAAACAGCGTGAAGTTCTGCCAGACGAGCGGCGTGTCGCGCCGCCATGGCTTCACATCGTTGACCCGCTTGCCGTCGATGAAAATATCGCCGCCGCTCGGCTTTTCGAGGCCCGCGATCATGCGCAATGTCGAGGTCTTGCCGCAACCGGAGGGACCGATGATAGCCAGGAACTCGCCATCCTGCACCTCGAGGTCGATGCCACGCACGGCTTCGACCGAGCCGTAGCTCTTGGTCACGTTCGACAGCGCGATGATCGGGGCGTTGGCCATCAATGCGTCTCATATCTGCGTTTGAAGTCCTGCCGGTACTTGCGCCCGGCGCGGAAGATCAGGAATTCCGCCAGGATCACGACGGAGATCGAAACGCCGAAGGCAAGCGTGCCGATCGCGTTCACATGCGCGCTGATCTGGCCCTGGAACTTGACCCAGAGATAGACCGGCAAGGTGACTTCGATTCCCGACACCAGCCAGGCGACGATGAACTCGTCCCACGACACGACCATCGACAACAGAAACGCAGCCGCAACCGCGGCACTGGCCTGCGGCAGGACGACCGTGCGAATGGCATGCCATTCGTTGGCCCCGAGATTCCACGCCGCCTGCTCGAGATTGGGATCGAGATCGTTGAGCCGAAGCCGCATGATGCCGAACGCGAAGGGCGCGGTCAGCACGACATGCGCGATGACGACCGAGAACAGGCTCTTGGTCAGGCCCAGCTCGCGGAAATAGATCAGCATGATCAGCGCGAGAATGACCAGCGGAATGCAGGGCGGCGCCACGATGAAGGCGATATAGGCGTTCTTGCCGGGAAACTCCCAGCGATTGACGAAATAGGCGGCCGCGCAGCCGAGCGGCGTCGCGATCGCAGCCGACGCGGTAGCCACGAACAGGCTGTTCTTGATGACGCCGATCACCTGCGGGTCGCTCAGCGCCGAAAACCATGTCAGCGAGAAGCCCTGCCAGGGCAGATAGGGAAAGCGGCTTTCGTTGAAAGCGAAGACGATCATCGTCACGAACGGCGCGAAGATGAACGCAAAGGCCAACAGCATATAGAGACCGAGGCCGAGCTTGATCAGGCGGTCGGTCATCGCGGATTGCTCCGTGGCGGAAACGCGTAGCGGAACGCGATAAAAAACACGGTCATCAGCGTCAGGATCATCACCACGGAGATGACCGATGCGCGCGGGAAGTCCGATTGGCCCTGGATCGTGTTGATGATGAGAATACTGAGCGTCGGCCGGCCACCGCTGCCGAGATAAGACGGCGCGATATAGTCGCCCATCGCCAGCATGAAGCCGAAGGCAAAGCCGAGGATCAGGCCCGAGCGCGCCATCGGGATGACGACGGTGACGATCGAACGGAGGCGCCCGGCGCCGAGATTGTTCGCAGCCTCGAGATAGTCGCGGCTGATGTACATCAGGCTCAGAAGCTGAACCAGGGCAACCAGCGGGAAGAAATATCCCATATAGCCGACCAGCGTCGGCGCGAACGAACCCTGGAAGCCCACCAGCGACAGCCCGAACACCGAGAGCGCCGAGTTGATGATGCCGTCATCCTCCAGCATGAAACGCCAGGAATAGCTGCGTACATAGTAGTTCGTGAAATAGGGCAGGATCAGCAGCATGAAGGCGATGCGTTGCGTTCGTGGCGAACTCTTGAACGCCAGCGCATAGGACAGCGGGAACGCCAGCACCGTCGCGAGCACGGCGGCGAATGCCGCATAGAGAACCGTCCGGAAGTAGATCGTGTAGAACAGGTCGGAGCTGAGGATACTCGTCCAGTTGCCCCAGTTGTAATCGGCAACCAGCCGGTAGTTCTGCACCGTCCAGAATGTCATCAGGATCAGGAGAACGCCGGCGCCGAGAAAGAAGATGAGCTGCCAGGCAAGCATCGGTCCGCCCGTCAGAACGAATGACGGGCCGATGCGAAAATCCTTCAGCGATCGACGCACAGGCACGATCCCGAACCTTCCCCCGCCTCGATGCGGATTTTCATCCGCAGACGATCAACGCGCCGGCAACATCCGTCAGGATACTGCCGACGCATCGGTCGCTAGAAGCCTACATGTTCTTGAATTCCTGCCACAGATTCGCCCAGTCGGTCACCGACTGGTCGGCCGGCAGGCTGCGGATCACGATGCGGCCCTCACGCCACGCGGTGATCGCGTTGGGATCGTCGAAGCTGTTCATCTTCAACCGTTCCGCCCATTGCGGCATATCGCGCTGCAGGACTTCCCACGCACGCTGATTGGCAGCGACCGCGGTATAGGCGGGCTTGGTCGCAAACTTCGCCTGCGCTTCCGCCGAGAGGCAGTAATCGACGATCTTCTT
>JBBDWW010000213.1:0-4623 GCA_040902645.1 Dongiaceae bacterium
GGCGTCCTGGGGCATCGACAATCGCACCGTGGGCCTGCGCGTCATCAACACGGATCCCGGCGCCTGCCGCGTCGAACACCGCATCGGCGGCGCCGATCTCAATCCGTATGTCGCCTTTTCCGCCTGCCTCGGCGCCGGCATGCGCGGCATCCGGAAGAAGCTGACTCTGCCGCCGCCGTCGACCGGCAACGCCTATCGCGCCGATGTCGAGACGGTACCGGGCAATCTCTGGACCGCGCTCGCTTTGTGCGATGCCAGCCCGATCACCCGCGAGATCCTGTCGCCGGAATTCGTCGACAATCTGATGGTGGTCGAACGGCTCGAGTTGGTGGCGCTGGAATCGTTCGTCACCGATATCGACCGGCGGCGCAATTTCGAGATGGCCTGAAGGCGCGGAAGCCCGCCTGACCCGCCCGGAACGGCGTTCTCCTCAGGGTCCGCCGCTCCCGTTTACTCCCTCGGGTCGGAATGATAGGTTCCGCCGCCTTTCGGCGCCCCGACACCCCATCCAGACGGACTTTTCGACCCATGAAGATCAACGGCAATGCCATTCGTCCCGGCAATATCATCGAGCATGAGGGCCGGCTCTGGCGCGCGGTCAGAATCCAGCATACCCAGCCGGGCAAGGGTGGCGCCTACCTTCAGGTCGAACTCAAGGAAGTGCGCGACGGCACCAAGCTGAACGAACGCTTCCGGTCGAGCGAGACCGTCGAGCGCGTGCGGCTGGATTCGAAGGAGTATCAGTTTCTGTTCAAGGATGGCGATCAGTACACCTTCATGGACAATCAGAACTTCGAACAGATCACGTTGCCCGACGACATGATCGGCGAGCCTGCCGCTTTCCTTCAGGACGGCATGATGGTGACGATCGAGAGCTACGAAGACAGCCCGATCAGCGTATCGCTGCCCGATTCCGTCATCATGCGGATCGTCGAGGCGGACGCGGTGGTGAAGGGTCAGACGGCATCGTCGTCGTACAAGCCTGCGATCCTCGAAAACGGCGTGCGCGTCCTTGTGCCGCCACATATCGAAAGCGGCACGCGGATCGTCGTGAATACCGCCGACGCGAGCTACGTCGAACGGGCCAAGGACTGAATTCAGGCGCCGCCCGCATCGTCGGGATGGCCCTGAACTGAACCGATGGCCATCCGCTCCCCCCTCATCAACGTCATGACCCGCGCCGCCGACAAGGCGTCGCGCGGTCTCAAGCGCGATTTCGGCGAAGTCGAGCAGCTCCAGGTGTCGGTCAAGGGTCCGGCCGACTATGTCTCGCAGGCGGATCTGCGCGCCGAACGTACCTTGCGCGACGAACTGCTGCATGCCCGCCCGCGCTTCGGCCTGCTGATGGAAGAGAGCGGCGAGATCAAGGGCGACGATACCGAACATCGCTGGATCGTCGATCCGCTCGACGGCACCACCAATTTCCTGCACGGCATTCCGCATTTCGCGATTTCGATCGCCCTCGAGCGGGCCGGCGAGATCGTCGCCGGCGTCATTCTCGATCCGATCAAGGACGAGATGTTCTGGGCGGAAAAGGGTGCGGGTGCCTGGCAGAACGACCGGCGGATGCGGGTTTCGGGACGCAAGCGGATCGACCAGGCCTTGGTCGCGACCGGCATTCCCATCGCCGAGTATGGCGATCATCCAAAATTTCTGGGCGAGCTCAGCCGGGTCATGCCGGCGGTTTCGGGCGTACGCCGCCTCGGCGCCGCGGCACTCGACCTCGCTTATGTCGCTGCCGGCCGATATGACGGCTTCTGGGAGCGCGATTTGAGCCCTTGGGACGTCGCCGCCGGTATCATTCTCGTCCGCGAAGCGGGCGGATTCGTCTCCGAGATCGAGGGTGGCGCCTTGCGCGTCGACAGCCCGAGTATTCTTGCAACCAATCCGGCGCTGGCGGCGCCGATCCGCGGCCTGCTCACACGGGCGTGACAATGGCCGGGCGCGGTTGTTCGCCCCTGCCCCCTCCGATATAGTACGTTGGAATCAAGGGTTTCTGGCGGGACGGTGCGATGCAAGCGACGGTCATGAAGCGGCGTGCATGCAGCCGTGACAAGCGCACGGCCGAACGGGGCAACGCCTCGGGTCGGGCCTTGGCACTGGCGGTCTTCAGCGCAACCTTGGGGTTGGCGCTGCCGGCCGCCGCACAAGAGGTCTATATCGACCAGTCGGTGCTCGACAGTCTCGGGCCCGGGCCCGCTGTGCCGGGCACGTTGCCGGCCGGCAACTATCCCTCCGTTACGATGTACGGTTACCCCTATGAGCAGGGCGGCATCGGTGCCGCTGCCGGGGCCACCTACGGCAGCGTCTACAATCCATATGGCAATCAGCCGGCGCGGCTGTTGCGCTACCCGCCGGAATCCTATCCGCAATCGACGCTTCTGATCCGCGTCGCCAACGGCGTGACGCAGGCGACGGCCTATACCGCGCCCGCTCTGCCGGCCGCAGCACCCGCCGCCGTATCGGCGCCGAGCGTGCCGGCCGCCACAGCCCCGACCCCCAGCACGACTACGGCCAGCAGCGCGGCCGCCGCCGATCTGAACCTGCCCGACATTCCGCCGCCGGCATCCACGACGAGCAGCACGTCGACGATGACGGCGACGACGACCGTGACGGCACCGAGCCTTCCCGAGATTCCACCGGCAGCCCCCGCCGTGCCCGAAGCGCCCGCCGCGGCGAGCGCCGAAGAGACCGCGGCCCGCGAAGCCCTCGCCGAAGCCGAAGCCGAAGTCGCCGAGGCCGAGGCCGCGCAGGCCGCCGCCATTGCAGCGGCCGAGGCGGAAGCCGAAGCGGTGAGCGCCGGGGCAACGGCTGCTGAAGAAGAAGCCGCCGCCGAAGCCGCCGCTGCATCGGTCGCGGAAGCTGCCGAAGCAGAAGCCGAAGCGGAAGCCGCCGAAGCGGAAGCCGCTTCATTGGCCGCCGCCACAGACGCGAACGATCAAGCCGCTCTCGCCGCAGCACAGGCTGAAGAGGAAGCAGCCGCCATCGCCGCCGTCGAGGCCGAAGAAGAATTGGCGGCCGAGGCCGCAGCAGCCGAAGCGGAACTCGCAGCCGAGGAAGAGATCGTCGCCGACGAGGAGGCCGAGACGCAGGAAGCCTCGCTGCCGCCGATCACGACCGCGGATGGCCAAGTGAGCGTCGTGTTTGCCACCGAGTCTGCCGATCTGCCGCCGGAAGCCGAAGGCGCGCTGCGCGAACTCGCGGTGCGTATGGCGGACGACGAGACATTGCGGCTCGAACTACTGGCCTATGCGGCCGGCGACGAGGATTCCGCGAGCCGGGCGCGGCGCATGTCGCTCTCGCGCGCGCTCGCCGTGCGCGCCTTCCTGATCAATGAAGGCGTTCGCAGCACCCGCATGGATGTTCGCGCCCTCGGCAACAATATCGAGGGCGAACCGGCCGATCGCGTCGACATTTTGCCAAAGACGCAATGACGCGGTCTGCCGCGTGGAAGTGCCGATGAAATCCCTCTCTTGCCGCTGGCTATCGCGATGACGCGCCCCGGTCGCTATCTCGCCTGGATGGCCGCCGGAATTGTGGCCGTGCTGGTGCTTGCGGCCGCAATGTATGACCGCATCATCCAGGCGTTCTCCTATAATCCGGGCCTCAACGGCGGCATCTTCATCGTGCTGCTGATCGGCATCTGCTTCGCCTTTTGGCAGGTGATCCGTCTCTATCGCGAAATCGACTGGCTGGACAAGTTCCGCAGCGGCGCGCCCGACATTACCGAGCATGGCCCGCGGCTGCTGGCGCCGATGGCCGCCATGATCGGCGAACGGCGCGGCCGCTTCAGTCTTTCCGCCCTGTCGCTGCGCTCGCTGCTCGACGGGTTGCAGGCGCGCCTGATGGAATCGCACGAGCTGTCGCGCTACTTCATCGGCCTCTTGGTGTTTCTCGGGTTGCTTGGCACCTTCTGGGGTTTGCTCGGCACAATCAACGGCGTCACCAACGCGATAACCGGCATGACGGTCGGCAGCGGCGATATCGCGACGACGTTCGACCAGCTCAAGAGCAGTCTGCAGCAGCCGCTGACCGGCATGGGCACGGCATTCAGCTCGTCGCTGTTCGGTCTCGCCGGTTCGTTGATCGTGGGTTTCCTCGAATTGCAGGCGGGTCAGGCACAGAACCGCTTCTTCAACGAAGTCGAGGACTGGCTGTCCGGCCAGACCCGGCTCGGCAGCGGCGGCCCTGTAACCGACGGCGAGCAATCGGTGCCGGTCTATATCCAGGCGCTGCTCGAACAGACCGCCGAAAGCCTCGACAATCTGCAGCGCACCATGTCGCATGCCGAGGAAGGTCGCGTGCAGGCGAGCCAGCGTACGCACACGATGGTCGAACGCCTGACCTTGCTCACCGATCAGATGCGCGCCGAACAGCAGCTTCTGGTCAAAGTCGCCGAAAGCCAGAACGCGCTGCAGATCGTGCTGCAGCGCATGAACGATTCGATCGGCACCGGCACGCAGGGGATCGACGAGGCGAGCCGCCAGCATCTGCGCAACCTCGATATCCAGATGAACCGGCTGGTCGACGAAACCGTCACCGGCCGCCAGTACATGGTTCATGAACTCCGCAGCGAGATCAAACTGCTGACCCGGACCATCGCGGCCATCGCCGAGGGCGAAA
>JBBDWW010000214.1:0-4618 GCA_040902645.1 Dongiaceae bacterium
GGTTGCCGGGGTCAAGCCCGGGCATGACGAGTGATAGAAACGGCGCAGCGCCTGCATGCGCGCGACGAACCGCGATTAAGCCGCCGCAGCCACCGCTTCGCCGTTGATGACGAGCTGCCCCTTGCGCGCGGCGACCGTTACCGTGTCGCCGTCCTTGATGCGACCTTCGAGGATGGTCTTCGCCAGCGGGTTCTGCAACTCGCGCTGGATCACCCGCTTCAACGGCCGCGCCCCGTAAACCGGATCGTAGCCCTTGTCGGCCAGCCAGCGCCGGGCCGACGCATCGAGCTCGAGCGCGATGTTGCGCTGGGCGAGCAACGCCTCGAGATGCTTCACCTGGATATCGACAATGCCGGTCATCTGCTCGCGCGTGAGCCGATGGAACAGCAGGATCTCGTCGATCCGGTTGAGGAACTCCGGCCGGAAATGCGCACGCACGACCTCCATCACCTGGGCGCGTACCGCGCTCGAATCCTGTCCTTCCGGCTGCGTCGCCAAAATGTCGCTGCCGAGATTCGAGGTCAGCACGATCAGGGTGTTGCGGAAATCGACCGTGCGGCCCTGACCGTCGGTCAGGCGACCGTCATCGAGTACCTGCAGCAGCACGTTGAACACGTCGGGATGCGCCTTCTCGATTTCGTCGAACAGGATTACCTGATAAGGCCGCCGCCGCACCGCTTCGGTGAGTGCGCCGCCCTCTTCGTAACCGACATAGCCGGGCGGCGCACCGATCAGCCGTGCGACCGAGTGTTTTTCCATGTACTCCGACATGTCGACGCGCAGCAGCGCATGCTCGTCATCGAAGAGGAAGCCCGCGAGCGCCTTGGTCAGTTCGGTTTTGCCGACACCGGTCGGCCCGAGGAAGATGAACGAGCCCATCGGCCGGTTCGGATCCTGCAGCCCGGCGCGGGCGCGACGGATCGCATCCGATACCGCGCGAATCGCCTCTTCCTGGCCGATCACGCGTTCCTTCAGCTTCTCTTCCATCTTGAGCAGCTTGGCGCGCTCGCCTTCGAGCATCCGGTCGACGGGAATGCCGGTCCAGCGCGACACGACGGCCGCGATCTCATCCTCGGTCACCACCTCGTTGAGGATGTTATGTTCCTGCGCCGCTTCGGCGGTCGCGATCTTCTTTTCCAGATCGGGAATGACGCCATAGGCGATTTCGCCGGCGCGAGCCAGATCGCCCTTGCGTTGCGCCTGTTCGAGTTCCGCGCGCGCCTGCTCGAGCTGTTCCTTCAGCTTCTGTGCACCGGCGAGTTTTTCCTTTTCGTCGCGCCAGGCCGCCGTCAGCTCGTTCGATTTCGATTCGAGCTCGGCGATTTCCTTTTCGAGCTTCGAAAGACGTTCTTTCGACGCCGCATCGTTTTCCTTCTTCAGCGCCTCGCGCTCGATCTTGAACTGGATCAGCCGCCGGTCGAGTTCGTCGATCTCCTCCGGCTTCGAATCCATCTCCATGCGCAGCCGGCTTGCCGCCTCGTCGATCAGGTCGATCGCCTTGTCCGGCAGGAACCGGTCGGTGATGTAGCGGTTGGAGAGAGTCGCAGCGGCCACGATCGAACCGTCGGTGATGCGCACACCGTGATGCAGTTCGTATTTTTCCTTGATGCCGCGCAGGATCGAGATCGTCTCCTCGACCGAGGGTTCGTTGACGAAGACCGGCTGGAAACGCCGGGCCAGAGCCGCATCCTTCTCGATGCGCTTGCGATATTCGTCGAGCGTCGTCGCGCCCACGCAATGCAATTCGCCGCGCGCGAGCGCGGGTTTCAGCATGTTGGACGCATCCATCGCGCCTTCGGCGGCGCCCGCGCCGACCAGCGTGTGCAGCTCGTCGATGAACAGCACGACTTCGCCGGCGGCGGCCGACACTTCCTGCAGCACGGATTTCAGGCGTTCCTCGAACTCGCCGCGATATTTGGCGCCTGCGACCAGCGCGCCGAGATCGAGCGACATCAGGCGCTTGTCTTTCAGCGTCTCGGGTACGTCGCCATTGACGATGCGCTGCGCGAGGCCTTCGACGATCGCCGTCTTGCCGACGCCGGGTTCGCCGATCAGTACCGGATTGTTCTTGGTGCGGCGCGAGAGCACCTGGATGGTGCGGCGAATTTCTTCGTCGCGGCCGATCACCGGATCGATCTTGCCGTCGCGCGCCGCCTGCGTCAGGTCGCGCGCATATTTCTTGAGCGCGTCGTAATTGTCTTCGGCCGAGGCGGAATGCGCCTCGCGACCCTTGCGCAACTCTTCGACGGCCTTGTTCAACGCCTGCGGGGTTACGCCATGGCGCTTCAGGATATCGGCCGACGGCGTACCGCTGGCCAGCGCCAGTGCTAGAAGCAGCCGCTCGGTCGTGACGAAACTGTCGCCGGCTTTCTCGGCCACCTTCTGCGCGTTGTCGAACAGGCGCGCGAGTTCGGGCGCAAGATAAAGCTGCCCGGCGCCACTGCCTTCGACCTTCGGCAGTTTGGCGAGTTCGCCTTCCACGGCCTGCAACACGGAGACGGGATCGCCACCGGCTGCATCGATCAGGTTTGCAGCAAGCCCTTCCTCGTCATCGATCAGGACCTTGAGAAGATGTTCGGGCGTCAGCCGCTGATGGCCGCTGCGCTGGGCCAGTGACTGTGCGTTCTGAATGAAACCGCGGGCGCGGTCGGTGTATTTTTCGATGTCCATTCCTCTAGCCCTCTGCCATCCGCGCCCCGATCGGGCACGCGGTCAGCGATGCGTTGGATCGACCCGGCCGGGCTCGCGGCGCCGGCGGGTAATTGTCCATATAGGTTGTGGCAATATGGGAACAAGGGCTGTCTGCAGCCGAGAATATGCTGCTCCGCAAACCTGCGGCAGCGCGAAATGTCGCCCGTCGGCGGCGGATTCAGGGTCGCGCCGGACGAGCCGCGAGAGGTTCAGTCGGTCGGTCGGAAGTCTGCGGCGTTAAGCCGCGTCGTCGCCCGTTTCGTCCTGGCCGCCATTGACCCGGCGGCGATTGCCGCTCGAGGCGCTGGCCTCCATCTCGCCATCGGCTTCGTCGCCCGGATCGGGCTGGTCGTGGCCACTCGGCGTACCGTCGCCCCCGCCCGGCCGGCCGCCGCGCCCGTTGGCATCGCCATGGGCATTGATCAGCCGGTAGTAATGCTCGGCATGCTGCAGGTAGTTCTCGGCTGAAATCCGGTCGCCGGCCGCGCTCGCATCGCGGGCCATCGCCAGATACTTCTCGAGCACCTGATAGGCATTGCCACGCACCCGGATATCGGGACCGTTGCTGTCAAAGGTTTGCTGCCGCGGCGACATATGCGGCTTGTTGCTGTTATTGTTGTTATTGTTGTTGTTGCGGCCGCGGCCGCGCGAACGTCTCGCGTTGGGACCTTGTCTCATCCGTCGGTCTTGATGTTGTTGATCGTTCTTCTTCCCCGTCACCGCATCGAACCTCGCGGTGCAGCTATCGGTCTTATCCAACCGGCAGACTGAAAAGCTGGGAGCACAAACCCGGGGCCTTTGTCCTGCCATCCGGCAGCGACGGGGACCGCAGCGGGTCTGGGCATTAACCTAATCGGCCGCCCGGTTTATTCCAAACGGTTTTTTCGAGCCCTTCCGGACCACCAGGCAGCGTTCGATCCCACCGAGATCGGCCCGAATCGGCCCGATCGCGAGCCCCCCGCCCGCGAGGATCGCCGCGACTGCGCCGGCCTGCATTTGCCCCAGTTCGACGACCGCATGGCCGTCGGGCGCCAGCAATCCGCCGAGCAATGCCGCCAGCGAACGGTAGGCATCGAGCCCGTCCGCGCCGCCATCGAGGGCACGGCGCGGCTCATGCTGCGCGACCTCGGGTTCGAGCCCGGCGATCGCGGCGCTTGGGATGTAAGGCGGGTTGGCCAGCACGATATCGAACGGGCCGGATGGCAAGGTTTCGGGTCGGCGCCAGTCGCCGGTCGCGAATCGGGCGCGCGCGCCGACATTGTTTCGCTCGGCATTGAGCGCAGCAAGTCGCACGGCAGCATCGTCGAGGTCGATCCCGATCCCATGCGCGCGCGATCGCTCGCTCAGAAACGCGATCAGCAGGCAACCGCTGCCGGTGCCGAGATCGAGCACGCGCAACGGCGCATCGGCCGGAGTGAGATCGAGTGCTGCCTCGACCAACGTTTCGCTGTCCGGTCGCGGATCGAGCGTTGCCGCGTTCAATGCAAAATCGAGGCTCCAGAATTCGCGGCTGCCGCGGATGCGTGACAAAGGTTCGCGCGCCTGCCGGCGATCGACCAGCGTTTCGTATCGCGCCGCCTGGGCCGTATCGATCGCGCGGTCGGGGCGGGCAGAAAGAGAATCGGCGGGACAATCGAGCGCAAGGGCCGCCAGCAACTTTGCCTCGCGCCGCGCACCATCGATGCCGGCTGCCGCGAGCCGTCGCTCCGCCGCATCGATCAGCGCATCGAGCGGCAAGGTCATGGCCTCGTCATTCCGCCTCGGAGAGCCGCGTCGCCTGATCCTCGGCGGTCAGCGCATCGACCAGTTCGTCGAGCGCTTCGCCGCGCAGTACCTGGTCCAGTTTATAGAGGGTGAGGCCGATCCTGTGATCGGTCACCCGTCCTTGCGGAAAATTATAGGTACGAATCCGCTCCGACCGGTCGCC
>JBBDWW010000215.1:0-4595 GCA_040902645.1 Dongiaceae bacterium
GCCGCGTCGGCGCCGAGAAGCTGACGACGAGCGTAATAGAGATGGTTGGTGACGATCGCGACCGCGCCTTCGACGTCGCGCGAGCGGATCGCATCGAACAAGGCGCGATGCTGTTCGTTGTATTCGGCGATGCGCTGGCCGGTCAGGATCTTGTCCTTCATCTGGTTCCACTGCGAGTGGCCGCGGACCTGATTGATCTGGCGATAAAGCCACAGCATCAGCGGGTTGCGCGTCGCCTCGGCGATGAGCTGGTGGAACTGCTCGTCGAATTCGGTGAAGGCCTCGGCATCGGCGCTGCCGCCCTGCATCCGGGCGAGGGCCTCGGCGAGGCGGTCGATGTCGCGCGCCGTTGCGTTCAGCACGGCCAGCCGCACCATATGCGGTTCGACGGCGAGCCGGACCTCGATCAGTTCGACCGGACTGGTCTGTTCGGCGATGTCCTCTGCATCCGAGGGGGCGCGGAAATTGACGAAGGTGCCGCTGCCGACCCGGCGGGTGAGGAGCCGTTCCTGCTCGAGCTGGCCCAGGGCCGCTCGAATGGTCGTGCGCGAGGCGCCATAGGCCTGGGCCAACTGGCGCTCGGCCGGCAGCTTCTCGCCATGGGCGTAGGCGCCTTCGAGGATGGCCTGACGCAACTGGGCGCAGATCCAGGCCGAGCCCCGCATCGGGTCGCTGATGATCCGGAGACCGTCGGCCCGGACCGTGTCGGCGCCCGGCTTCATCTCGACTTTGCCGATGCTCGCCATTTGTGGCCCTTTGGAAAAAAATGGTTTGAAAACGGGCCTGCGCATGATCTAAGTTTGGTTCCATTCCGTCAACCCCTGCCGGCGTCCGGATGCGGGTCGGGGTGGAGCATCCTTGTCCGGAAAAACAGGGAAACGACATGGCCATTCCGTCGCACGTCAAATACGTCATCATCGGTGCCGGCATTCACGGGCTCTCAAGCGCCTGGCATCTGGCGGAGAACCTGCGCAAGAGCGGCAAGGGAAGCGGCAAGGACGTGCTCGTCATCGACAAGCGCGGCATCGCAGCCGGCGCGTCGGGGATCGCCTGCGGCGTGGTGCGCAACAACTACTTCCAGCCGGCGATGCGCCGCCTGATGCAGCATAGCGTCGGCGTGTGGGAATCGGACAAGGAAGCGTTCAGCTACCATCCGGTCGGTTATATGCAGATCAGCCCGGAATCGATGCATAAGGACGTGGCGTCGATCTACAAGCAGCAGCAGGACATCGGATACGAATCGGTCTTCATCGAAGGTAAGGACGACTGCATGAAATACATGCGCGGTCTGTTCGACGACTGGCAGGCCGAAGGCATTACGTCGGTGCTGCACGAGAAGAAGGGCGGCTACGCCAACAACACGAAGTCGATCTACGGTCTCGCCAAGAAAGCCGAGGCCGAAGACGTGCGCATCCTGACCGGCGTGACGGTCACCGGCTTCAAGAAGGATGCCAAGGGCGCGGTGACCGCGGTCGAGACCGATCGCGGCACGATCGGCTGCGACCAGGTCATCGTCGGCGCCGGGCCGTGGGTCAAGCAGATCTGGGATATGCTGGATTTACCGGCCGATATCACGGTGAAGGGTCGCGACGGCAAGACCCATGACGGCGTGCCGATGTGGACCTTCTGGTCGCTCCAGGAAGGCACGCTCGGCGTCGATCCGACGCTGCAGCGCACCAATGACGGAAAGATGCCGCCGGTCATCCATGTCGATACCGATGTACCGCTGATGTCGGACGTCGACGGCTCGCTGGTGACCGACAAATTATGGGGCATCTACTACAAGCCGGATTTCAATTTCGGCGGCATCCAGGGCGGCGCCATGCCGTTCAAGGTGAAGACGCCGCCGGACCAGGTGAAGATCGATCCCTACGGCCCTGAATCGCCGGACTTCATCGTCGGCGACGATTTCGCGCATATGTGGGTCTCGGCGCTCGCCTTCTGTCAGAAGCGCTTCGAGGGACAGATGCCGAAATACAAGAAGGAGCCGTCGGGCGGTATCGGCAGCTTTACCGCCGACAGCTTCCCGGTGTTCGACCGGTTCTGCCAGAACGTCTACGTGATCGCGGACTCCAATCACGGCTACAAGATGATCGGCGTCGGCAAACTGGTGGCCGACGACATCACCAATAGCGGCAGCGATCGCGACCTGTTGACGCCGTTCCGCTTCTCGCGCTTTGCGGAAGGCAAACTGCACCCGGTTTCGAACAGCCCGTATCCGTGGAGCTGACAGGAACGAAAACAGCATTCGGTTCGGGTTTCCTCAGCGCCGCAGGCGGGCTATACGGGAACCCAATGCACCGGAACCAATGGTATTAAAATGGTTCCGGTCGACGATCGCCTGATGCCGGGCATTTCCGGGTTCCGGTTATCGGTGGTCGCAACAGACGCATGGAAAACAGGGGGGACATACCCATGACGGATCTTGAACAACACGTAAACGCCAAGGGCCGAAAGGAACTGGTCAAACAGGTCCGGGCGAAGATCGACGAGCTCGGCATCCAGTACATCTATTACCAGTTCGTCTCGGTCACCGGCCGCATCGTCGGCAAGGGCATCCCGGCCGACCATTGGGAGACGACCGCCGAGCGCGGCTTCCAGCTCGTCTATGGCTCGACCGCCAATCTCTTCGTCGACCGCTACAAGAATTACATCGGCTATGGCCCGGAATCCTCGGAGCTCGTTGGCATTCCCGATCCCGAGACGTTCGTGCAGCTTCCCTGGGACAAGCGCGTCGCGCGCGTTTACTGCACCTGCTTCCGCAATCGCGAGGAGCGCGTCAATCCGGGCGGCCATCTGACCTCGGACTGCCGCGGCAATCTGCGCATCCTGCACGACGAGTTCCAGAAGAAGCATAAGGGCCTGCATCTGCGCCATGGCTGCGAGCCGGAAATGATGTGGCTCAAGAAGGGCGAAGACGGACTGCCGAGCGGCGGGTTCTCGAAGCCGAACTGCTATCACATCGATCAATTCGAGAGCTTGCGGCCGGTCTTCCTGCGCGCCATCGAATATTCGCGCGCCATGGGCCTCGACATGATCCAGGGCGACCATGAAGACGCGCCGGGCCAACTCGAACTGAACTTCATGTTCGACGATGCGCTACGCACCGCGGATCGTCTCACGACCTATCGCCAGATCTGCGCGCAGGTTGCGCGCGAGTTCAATCTGGTCGCCTGCTTCATGGCGAAGCCGTATATGGGCGTGTCGGCCAACGGCTGCCACCATAACCTGTCGCTGTGGCGGGGTGGCGAAGAGAAGGTCAACAAGCTGGGCAACGCCAAGCTCGCCGGCATGCCGCAGAACTTCACCTATCTGAAGGGCGGTGAAAACACCTTCCTGCCGCGCAAGGGCGAGACGAAGCCGGGCCCGATCGGCCTCTATTCGATCGGCGGCGTCATCAAGCATCTGCGCGCGCTGACGGCGCTCGGTTCGCCGACGGTCAACTCCTATCGCCGTCTGTGGGATACCGGTTTCTGGGCGCCGGTGTTCGCCGACTGGGGTTATCAGAACCGCACCTGCGCGTTGCGCGTTTCGGCGCCGGGTCGTTTCGAATATCGCTCGGTCGATTCGACGGTCAATCCGTATCTGATGGCCGGCGGTCTCCTGAAGGCGTTCGACGACGGTATCGCCAAGAAACTCGATCCGGGCGAACCCGAAGAGCGCAACATTTACGACGCGATGGCCGCGGGCAAGAAAGTCTCCAAGCTGCCGATGTCGCTCGGCGAGGCACTCGAGGCGCTCGAGAAGGACGAAGTCATCCGCGCCGCGCTGCCGCAGGACATGTATCGCGTGTTCAACCACTACAAGCGCGACGAGTGGGAACGGTTCATGTCCACCGTCACGCATTGGGACCTCGAGCAGTACTGGGATTATCTGCCGTAACCTCAGATTTAAGGAGCGAACGAACGCCATGTGCGGAATTGCGGGACTGATTCACCGCGGCGGCAAGACGGCCGATGTGGGTCGCGAGATGACGGCGATGTTGCAGTCGCTGAAGCATCGCGGCCCCGACTCGACCGGCTTCGCCCTTTACGGCAAGCCGGACAAGAACAAGCTCGTGCTGCGTTTCAAGGTGGCGGAGCAGGAAGACATCGCAAAGGGCTTCAAGATCCATCACGAGATCAAGGAGCGCCGGGCCGAGGTCAATCGCCGGATCGAGGAACTCGGCGGCAAGATCGAAGACGAGAAGGAGGTGACCGAATATGCCTTCCGTTACGTCGTCAGCTATGACGGTGATCGTCGCGCGCTTGCCGATTTCGTCGAGGACGTCGAGGGCGCCGAGTTCCTGTCGATGGGTCACGGGCTCGAACTGATCAAGGACCTCGGCGACGCCAACCGCGTCTCCACCCAGTACGGGCTGCCCGGCTTCATGGGCACGCACGGCATCGGCCATACGCGCATGGCAACCGAATCGGATGTCGATATCCGCTCGGCGCATCCTTACTGGGCGTATCCGTTCGCCGACGTGTCGGTCGTCCATAACGGCCAGCTCACGAACTACTGGAACGGACGGCGCGCACTCGAGCGCCGGGGCCACCGCTTCATGTCCAACTGCGATTCCGAACTGATCGCGGTCTATCTCGCGGACAAGATGG
>JBBDWW010000216.1:0-4527 GCA_040902645.1 Dongiaceae bacterium
ACGACTAACGCGGCCGTGCGCGATACTCGCGACAAGCCGGTCAGCCGGCGTAAACCAAAAAACCGTCCGCCCAAATGCAAAGCGCGCCCGTGCGCGATACTCGCGGACGGGCGGGGCCCCTCGGGACCGGGAAGAACAGGGTTCTTGCCGGAAGGCGGGCGGAACTTAGGCGGCGGGGGTTATCGGGTCAAGCAAGGGGAACCGCGGCCTTGCCCGGCCGGTTCTGACCCTATGAGAGGGGCCGAGAGCGGCCGTTTTCCGATGCTTGCGCGCCCGCGCCGGGCGCCGCCATATTGCCCGCCCTTCATCGACGATGCACCGGGAGAACCGATTTCGATGGCCAGCCCGAGCAAGACCCATCCGGGCACCAACCCGCCGGGCAACCCGCCAACGGCTCATGGTCCGGGCGATCCGATGTGGCGGCCCGACGAGACGCGGCTGCGCGAGGCCGAAGTGACCCGGTTCATCGGCCAGCTCTTGCATCGCCAGCATGTCGCGCTGTCGGATTTCGATGCACTCTGGCAATGGTCGACCGATCACCCGGCGATCTTCTGGCGCGAGCTGTGGGATTTCGCCGGCATCGTCGGCGAGCCGGGCAACGAGCCCTATCTGATCGACGGCAACAAAATGCCCGGCGCCCGCTTCTTCCCGAATGCGACGCTCAACTACGCAGAGAACCTGCTCGCCGGCATCGACAGGCTCGATCCCGCGGGCGAAGCGATCGTCTTTCGTGGCGAGAACAAGAACGAGCGCCGCCTCTCGCGGCGCGACTTCCGCACACTGGTCGCGCAGCTCGCAGCCGCGATGCGCGCGATGGGTGTGAAACCAGGCGATCGCGTCGCCGGCTATCTGCCGAACCTGCCCGAGACGATCGCCGCCTGTCTCGCGACGGCCGCGATTGGTGCTGTCTGGTCGTCCTGCTCGCCCGATTTTGGACCGCAGGGCGTGCTCGACCGGTTCGGCCAGATCGAACCGAAACTGCTGATCTGCGCCGACGGCTATTTCTATAACGGCAAGGCGCATGACAGCCTCGCGCGGATCGGCGAGATCCTGCCGCAATTGCCGAGCGTCGAGCGATTGCTGGTGGTGCCCTATACGCGCGACAACCCGCCGTTCGACGCATTACCGGAAAAACTGCGCGCGAAGGCGATGATGCTCGCCGAATTCATTGCACCGCATAAAGGCGATGCGATCGAATTCCAGCGCGGCGATTTCAACGCGCCGCTCTTCATCATGTATTCCTCGGGCACAACCGGCGTTCCGAAATGCATCGTGCATGGCGCGGGCGGTACGCTCCTCCAGCATGTGAAGGAGCATCGCCTCCATTGCGACATCCGGCCGGAGGATCGTGTTTTCTACTTCACGACCTGCGGCTGGATGATGTGGAACTGGCTGATCTCGGCACTCGCGTCGGGCGCTACCCTGCTGCTCTATGACGGATCGCCGTTTCACCCGTCGGGCAATGTGCTGTTCGATTTCGCCGCCGACGAAAACTGCACCTTCTTCGGCACGTCGGCGAAATTCATCGATGCCTGCAACAAGGCGGAACTGCGCCCGGCGGCGACACACGATCTCTCGGCGTTGCGCGCGATCGCCTCGACCGGTTCGCCGCTGCTGCCGGAAGGATTCGATTTCATCTACCGGCATGTGAAGCAGGACGTCTGCCTCTCCTCGATTTCCGGCGGCACCGATATCGTCTCCTGTTTCGTGCTCGGCAATCCGACCGGGCCGGTCTGGCGCGGCGAGATCCAGGCGCGCGGGCTCGGGATGAAGGTCGAGGTCTGGAACGACGCGGGAGAGCCGGTGCATGAGGAAAAAGGCGAGCTGGTTTGCGCCGCACCCTTTCCCTCGATGCCGATCGGATTCTGGAACGACCCCGACGGCAAGAAATACAGCAAGGCCTATTTCGAGCGTTTCCCCGGCATCTGGCACCACGGCGACTATGCCGAGATCACGGCGCATGGCGGGATCGTGATCTATGGCCGCTCCGATGCGGTGCTCAATCCTGGCGGCGTCAGGATCGGCACCGCGGAGATCTATCGACAGGTCGAGCGGCTGCCCGAGATCGCGGAGAGCCTGGTGATCGGACAGGAGTGGCAGGGCGATCAGCGCGTCGTGTTGTTCGTGCGCATGCAGCCGAACGAGAAATTCACCGACGCGCTCGCGGATCATATCCGCAACAGCATTCGCCTCAACGCGACGCCGCGCCATGTGCCGGCGAAGATCGTCGCGGTCGCCGACATTCCGCGCACGCGCTCGGGCAAGATCACCGAGCTTGCGGTGCGCGACGTGGTGCATGGGCGCGCGGTCAAGAATCGCGAGGCGCTCGCCAATCCCGAAGCGCTCGATCTCTTTCGCGACCTGCCGCAACTGAGGGACTGAGCGACGCCTCTCCCGCATCGCATCCGGACAGCGTAAGATCGGACCGGGCCCGCTTTTTCGGCCCCGGACAATCGCATGAATCTTCGACACTGGATCATCGGCCTCATATTGGCGCTCGGCCTCTGGATCGCCTGGAACCTGTTCGTGCATCAGGAGATCGGCGGGGCGCTGCGGCCGATCTATTGGCTGATGGATCAGATGGGCCGTTAGGAGCGCCCCGTCGTCAGGAGCGAATCCATGAGCGGACGCACGCATCGCTATGAGATCGGCCTCGCCTGGACCGGCAATGACGGCAAGGGCACGGCGGATTATCGCGCCTACCGGCGCGATCACGAGATCACGGCCGCTGGCAAGGCGACGCTCGCCGGCTCGTCCGATCCGGCTTTTCGCGGCGATCGCACGCGCTGGAATCCCGAAGAACTGCTGGTCGCCGCGATCGCGTCCTGCCACATGCTGTGGTTCCTGCATCTCGCCTCCGATGCCGGAATCGTCGTAACCGATTATCGCGATCAACCGCGCGGCACGATGGCAGAGGACGAAGACGGCGCCGGTCGGTTCACCGAGATCGTACTGCATCCCGCGGTGACCGTGAGTGGCGATGTCGATCTGGCCAAGGCCGAACGGCTGCACCACCAGGCGCACGAGAAATGCTTCATCGCGAACTCGGTCAATTTTCCGGTCCGATGCGAACCCGTTTTGCGCAACGAGGCCTGACGCCGGCGAAACGGGCGAGAACCGCGCGGATCGCACGCTCGTTGCCGGTGGCTGGCGGCGATAACCGCTCGCGGGCGCGGGGATCGAGAATCTATCTTTTCTCAGGACGGGTTCTAAATTTTTTCTGTTGTATCGACCTGATTCTTGATCGCCAATCATCATAATATTGTTACAGCAGAGGACGTTGGCCATGATCGGCAAGAAAACCAAGGCGATCGAAGAGTTCTGGCAGCGCTGCCGGCGCGACCACAAGATCGAGACCAACGATTATCACGTCAGCACCTTCGCCGACCCGCAATTTCTCGATCTGAACGACCCGCTGCTCGACCTCTCGGAGCAGCCGAAACTGGTCGCGGCCCGCCAGAAGCAGGGCACCGCGCACATGCTCCAGGAGTTCGAGCGCAACAAGGTCGCGCGCCGCAAGGTTGGCGATTATTGGGTGGTGCCGACCTTCGACAACGAACCGCTGTTCCTCGTGAAGGTCGTCGACGTCTATGTGAAGCCGTTCAACGAGGTGCCGGATTCCTTCGCCAAGCGCGAGGGCGAAGGCGAGCAGACCCAGAAATGGTGGCAGGACGCGCATCGCGCCTATTTCCAGCCGCAATGCGAGAAATGGGGCGTCGCATGGCGCGAGGACACGCCGACCGTCTGCGAAAGCTTCGAACTGGTGGCGATGGCGTGACGCTGCTGGTGATGGGCTGTGGCCGGCGCCGCCGGCGTGAGTGCGCCGGTTCGTCCCCGGCTTGCTTGTCGACCGTGACGCCGCAAGGAAAACGCTCATGCCTGCCCGCATCACCCTCTCGCCCGGCGCGCTGACGCTCGCCGATCTGCGTGCCCTCGAAGATCCGGCCTGCACGGTCGCGATCGCCGAGGAAGGCCGCACGCGGATGCAACGCGGCTCGAAAATACTCGGCGAGAAACTGGCCGCGGGCAAACTGGTCTACAGCGTCAATACCGGGTTCGGCCCGCTCTCGGGGACGCGCATCGCCGACGACAAGCTCGGCGAGTTGCAGCTCCGGCTGATCCTTTCGAACTCGACCGGTGTCGGCAAACCGCTGGCGGAGAAGATCGTGCGCCGCATCATGGTGCTGAAGCTCGCGGCGTTATTGCCGGGCACGACCGGCGTCCGCGTCGAACTCGCCGAGGCGATCCTCGCGCTCCTCAATGCCGGCATCCATCCGGTCATTCCGGAAAAAGGTTCGGTCGGCGCCTCTGGCGATCTGGCGCCGCTCGCCCATCTCGGCGCCGGACTGATCGGCATCGGCGAGGTGTTTCACAAGGGCACGCGCAAGCCGGCGCGCGAGGCGCTGAAAGCGGCCGGGCTTGCCCCGTTCGTGCTCGGTCCGAAAGAGGGTGCTGCGATCGTCAACGGCACACAGGTATCGACCGCGCTGGCGGTCGAGGGGCTGTTCCGTACCGAAGAATGATTTG
>JBBDWW010000217.1:0-4521 GCA_040902645.1 Dongiaceae bacterium
TCTCGGTCATCAGGCCGAACTTGATCCACCACTCGTTCGTCATCCGCCAGTGGTCCGCCATCTGGCCGTTGGTCTGGCCGAAGGGCGGGTCGCCCGGCATCGAGCCGCAGAAGCGCGCGGTTTCCTCGAACGTGTACGGGTAGAGCCCACCATCGAGGCCCGTGCCGTCGGCACCGATGACCAGCTCGACGTCTTCGACGGTCATTTTCATGCCTTCGGCGATGATCTGGTTGCCCTCGGTCGGGTTCGCTTTCCACCATTCGATCGCGTCGTACAGCGCCTGCAGGGCCTTCACCGCAACTTCGCGGCGCTCGGTGATGAAGGCATCGCTCATGAACAGCGCATCGGCGATGAGAGCGTTCTTCTCCCATTGCTCGTCCGCAGAGGTTGCCATGATCTTGGAGCCCTCGACCGATTTGAGCGTGTTGGCACCGAACGGCTCCCAGAACTCGGCCGCCTTCACGTCGCCGCCGATCATCGCGGTCGCCGCGTCATCCATAATCAGATTGACATACTCGACTTCGGTGTAGGGTACGCCGTTCGCCTCGAGCCACATCGCCATATAGAGTTGGGCGAGACCGCCCTCGAGCACGGCGACCTTTTCGCCGCGCAAATCTTCGGCGCTGTCGATCCCCGGTCCGACGATGATCTTGTCGGTACCGTGCGAAAGATTGCCGTAGGCAACGAGCTTAATCGGAAATTCTTCGGCCGCCGCGATCGGCGCGAACTCGATCGTGCTGTAGACGATATCGAGCTGGCCCGACGAGGCGAGCGCGAACGATTCATAGGGATCTTCGATGGTCTGGTAGGAGATCTCGAGATCGGGTGCGAGATTCTTCTCCTGAACGATGAACCAGAACCCGTAACCGGGCCATGTCAGGCCGGCAACGCGTACCTCCTCGGCGGCCGATGCCGTGTTGCCGCCAAGAACCGCAAGGAACGCGGCGACCGTGAGAGCCGAGACGGCCCGCGCGATCCGCTTCGTGACTGTGTTGCTTCGCATATCATCCTCCCGCTTCTGATAGTTCTTCTTGAACAAACCTGCCGTCGCGCCGCCCCGTTCGGAGCCATGCGCGGGCAGTCGGGTAATGCTGTCGTACTCTAACCGTTCCTCTCGTTGATGTAAGGAAAGAGCAGCCGGTGTGCGAGGCGGAACAGAAAATCGAACAACAGGCCGAGAATGCCGATAACGAGAATGCCCGCCATGATCTTCTCGACATGTAGAAACCGTTTGGCGCGCATCATCACGGCGCCGATGCCATCGGTCGCGGCGACGATTTCGGCGATAACCAGATAGGTCCAGCTCACCGCCAGCATCTGGCGCATTGCCACGACGATGTTCGGCATCGAGGCCGGGATCACCACTGTCCACAGAACCTGCCAGCGATTGCCGCCGAGCGTGACCGAGGTTTCGATCAGCTCGGTGCGCACCGCCTTGACATGATCCATGATCAGCGTGATCAGGAACCAGATGACGCCGATGAACAGCAAAGCGAGCTTCTGGCCGTCGCCGGTGCCGAACCACATCAGCAGCAGCGGAATGAAGGACGGCGCCGGCAGATAGCGCCAGGCCGATACCAAAGGGTTAAAAAACGCTTCGACGCGTTTGAACGAACCCATCAGGATGCCGAGCGGCACCGCGACGGCGCAGGCGAGCGCGAAGCTCACGGCGATGCGGTAGATGCTGACGCCGATATCGAGAATGAATGCGTCTTCGACCAGCAGTTCGTAAAGGCCGACCAGCACCTTCTGCGGCGGCGGCATGAAGGTTGCGTTGACCGAGCCCGTAACGACCGCGAGTTCCCAGAGCCCGAAGAAGATCACCCAGATCGCGATGCCGAGCAGGATGATCGAGCGTCGCGGGATCGATCGCTTGAACTCGAGCCAGCGCTGCTTGCGGACGCGCGCCGGACGCGCTTCGGCGGGCAACTGGGCCGGTGCGACCGCGGTCACGGGCGCCCCCATTTCGGCAGGCTTTTGTACAAGGCGAGCGCCATGATCGGCTCGACGGAGGCGATATCGGCCTGGCCGTAACAATGTTCGAGCAGGAAGCGGCGCAGATCGACATGATCCTTGCCGATCACCTCGACCAGCAGATCGTAGCGACCGGCAGCGAAGAGAACGTAAGTGACGTTCTCGCAATCGATGAAACGCTTGGAGACTTCGCGCGGATCGGCGCCCGCAGCGACCGTCAGCGCGACCATCGCATAGCCTTCATGGCCGAGCGCGAGCGGATCGGCCACGCCGATGATCTTGAGGACACGCGCCTCGATCATCTGGTGTACGCGGTTGCGCACCGTGCCCTCGGAGGTGCCGAGATCCTTCGCGATGTTGGAGAACGGCATGCGACCGTCCTCCTGCAGCTTGGCGATGATCTTGCGATTGAGTTCGTCCGCGCCGAGCGCCCGCCGGTCTTCCGGCGAGGCCATGGCGCCTTCCTCCTCCTGGGGAGGCACTAAAGCGTAAACGTCTCTCAAGCCCTGTTCTCCCGGTCCGGCTCTTACCCTGCCGGCGATTTTCCCGAAGGTTTCTACGGAATTCGCAGGCGTGTCAATTGCCTGTTACCGGATACTTGCACTGATTCCAATATTTTTGCGAAATCCGTTAGTTTACCAAGCAGTTTCTGCGGCATGGCATCTCTGCCTCCTGCCTGCATCGGCAGCGACAAGTCGCCAACACGCCTTATGCGGCGAGCGCATCCGCGAACGCCTTATCGAGAAAACGATGGAACTCGGGCACGCGCCGGCCCGAGGCGACGACATGGCCCCAGATCGATGCGAACGGCCGGAACTCGGCGTTCGGCATGTGGCGCTGTTCGATCGCATTGTCTTCCGGCGGGAAATAGAGATCGGTGGTGCAGGGAACCAGGATGGCGCGGGCGCGGATCGACCGCAGCGCGCGTTCGAAATCGCCGCCGTAACGCTCGTTGGCGCTGATATCACAATGCTGCCAGGTCCAGATCTTGGCCAGCAGATCGTTGGCATCCCAGTTCAGATGGTCCTGTTCCCAGTCGTCGAGCAGCGCCTCGACCGTCTCAAAACCGAGTTCGCGGTAGCGATGCTCGCGAAACCATTGTTGCGAGAACACCCAGCCGCAGTAGGCGCGGCCGAATGCGCGCAGGCCGCGCTCGGGCGGCTTCGTATAATGGCCGTCGTTCCAGTCGCCATCGGCCGTAAGCGCCGCCTTGACCCCGGCGAGGAACACATAATTATGCGGCGACACGCGGGCCGAGGCACAGAACGGCACGATCGCGCCGACCATATCGGGATACTGCGCGGCCCATTGATAGGACTGGCTGCCGCCCATCGACCAGCCGGCGGCGAGCGCGATACGCGCGATACCGAAGCGCTCGGTCAGCAGGCGATGCTGGCAGGCGACATTGTCGAAATGCGTGATGTTCGGAAAGCGCGGCCCATCGAATGGGGCCGGCATGTTGCTCGGCGACGAAGAGAGGCCGTTGCCGAACGTGTTGGGCGAGATGATGAAGTGGCGGGCCGGATCAATCGCGCGACCCGGCCCGAAATAGGCTTCGTTACGAACATGGGTGCCGGTATAGAAGGTCGGCAGCAGAATCACATTGTCTTTGCGCGCGTTGAGCTCGCCGTAAGTCTTGTAGGCGAGTCTCAGGTCGGGCAGCGTCACGCCGCCCTGCAGCGCGACGCGACCCAGTGAAAAGATCTCATAATCCGGCTTCATCCGGCCCTCCCCGGCCCGGACTAATAGAGGCGCAGATACTCGCGCACCTCCCAGTCGGTCACGGTCTGATGGTAGCGCTCCCACTCGTCCATCTTATAGCGCAGGTACGAGTGAATGATCTTGTCGCCGAGCGTCTTGCGCGCGAACTCGCTCTGCTTCAGGATTTCGCAGGCCTCCAGCAGGTTGCGCGGCAGGCGCTTGATGCCTGCATTCTTGATCTCTTCGTCGGTCATCGAATAGAGATCGCGATTGAACGGCTTGCCCGGATCGATCTTGTTCACGACGCCGTCTACCATCGCCGCCGTCGTCAGGCCGAGCGAGAGATACGGGTTCATGCACATATCCGCGGCCCTGTTCTCGATGCAGTAGCGGGTCTGTGGCAAACGTAGCATGGCCGAACGGTTGTTGTTGCCGTAGGTCATTTGAGTCGGCGCCCAGGTGACCGTGCCGCCCTCGAAGCCGCCGACGCGGGGCACGAGGCCGTTATAGGAATTCACTGTCGAGCAGGCGAGTGCCGTGATCGCACCGCCATGCTTCAGCAATCCGCCGACGGCCTGATAGACCTCGTCCGCCCAGCCCTTCTCGCTGCTGCCGAACAAATTGGTGCCCTTCTTGTCGGCCGGCTGCAGCGAGGTGTTCATATGCGCGCCCGAACGCCAGTCGCCCGTGGTCGGCTTCGGCATATAGGTGATGAAGAGGCCGTGCTTCTTCGCGATCTCCTTCAGGAGAACGCGCAGGAAGGCAAATCGGTCGGCCATTTCGAGCACGTGGGTGTAATGGAAATCGAGCTCGAACTGCGAATAGGCGCCTTCGCAAACCACGTCA
>JBBDWW010000218.1:0-4517 GCA_040902645.1 Dongiaceae bacterium
ACTCCCTTCGAAGACAATATCCTGTTCTTTCTCGCGGAGTTTCACGGTCGCGCCGAACCGGTCTGTCCGCGCAGCACGCTCAAGCGGATCGTCGCGCGCGCGAAGAAGATGGGGTTCTCGGTCGAAGCCGCCTTCGAATATGAGTTTTTCATGTTCGACGAGACGCCCGAAAGCGTCCGTGAAAAAGGCTTCCGTAACCTGCAGAACATGACGCCCGGCTTTTACGGCTATTCGGGCATCCGCAATTCGGTCTGGTCAGAGCTCTATCACGAGATCCTCAACAGCTTCGAAGCGATGCGGATTCCGATCGAAGGGCTGCATACCGAGACCGGCCCCGGCGTACTCGAGGCCGCGATCGTCCATGACGAAGTCGTCGAATCCGCCGATCGCGCCGCTTTGTTCAAAACTTTCATGAAGGTGCTCGCCCAGCGTCGCGGGCTGATGGCGACCTTCATGGCGAAATGGTCGAACGACTGGCCGGGTCAGAGTGGCCATTTGCATATGTCGATGACCGACAAGGCGGGCAAGCCGATCTTTCACGACGCGAAAGACAAGCATGGCATGAGCAAGACCATGCGGCATTTCCTCGCCGGCCAGCAGGCGTTGATGCCCGAACTTCTGGTCATGACCGCGTCGACGATCAATTCCTTCTCGCGCATGGTGCCGGGCTTCTGGGCGCCGACCCATGCCACCTGGGGCGTCGAGAACCGCACTTGTGCGTTACGCGTGATCGGCGGCTCACCGTACTCGCAGCGGGTCGAGTACCGGATCGCGGCCGCCGATGCGAACCCGTATCTGGCGGCTGCCGCCGCGCTCGGTTCCGGGCTGATCGGGATCGAGCAGAAGATGGAACCCTCCGATCCGATCGTCGGAAACTCTTATGCCATGAAGCATCCTGCAAAATACTCACTGCCCTCCACGCTGATGGAAGCGGCGGACCGGCTGCGCAAATCGAAAGTCGCGCGCGATTTGTTCGGCGACGTGTTCGTCGACCATTTCGCATCGAGCCGCGAATGGGAAGAGCGCGAATTCCGCAAGCATGTGACGGATTGGGAAATGGCCCGCTACTTCGAGATCATCTGAGGAGGTTCGTTCGATCATGACTGCGATACAGCGGACCATCACGCCGATCGACGGCAGTGTTCTTGTCGAGCGTCCTTACGCCAGCGGCGCGGATATCGCGGGCGCGATCGAGGCGGCCGGCCGAGCGCAGAAGGCCTGGAAGCATGTCTCGATGGCCGACCGGCAGAATCTTCTGTCGCGGGCGACCGATGCGTTCGTCTCGAAGAAGGATGCGATTGCCGAGGAGATCACCCGGCAGATGGGTCGCCCGCTGGGCCAGTCGCCTGGCGAAATCCGTGGCGTCGAAGAGCGCGCGCGTTACATGATCGAGATCGCGCCCAAGGCTTTGGCCGATATCGATCCTGGCAGGAAAGACGGGTTGACCCGCTTTATCCGCCGCGAGCCGCTCGGCACCGTGTTTGTCGTGGCGCCGTGGAACTATCCCTATCTCACCTCGGTCAACGCGATCGTTCCGGCACTGATGGCGGGCAATGCCGTCATCCTGAAACATTCCGCGCAGACGCCGCTTTGCGCCGATCGCTATGCGGAGGCCTTCGAGGCCGCCGGATTGCCGGATGGTCTGTTCCAGACGGTCGTGCTCACCCATGACGACACCGCCCGCATGATCGGATCGCCGGGCATCGACTATGTCGCGTTCACCGGTTCGGTTTCCGGCGGCCATGCCGTGATGCGCGCGGCGGCCGACCGTTTCATCGGTGCCGGGCTCGAGCTCGGCGGCAACGATCCGGCCTATGTCCGCGGCGACGCCAACCTCGCCCATGCGGTCGAAAATCTGGTCGACGGCGCCTTCTTCAATTCCGGCCAGTCCTGTTGCGGCATCCAGCGCATCTTCGTCGATGCCAAGCTCTACGACCAGTTCCTCGAAGAGTTTGTCGATCTCACGAACAAGTATCAGCTCGGCAATCCGCTCGAGAGCGGGACCAACCTGGGCCCGGTCGTGCGCAGCAAGGCGGCCGACGAAATCCGCAAGCAGATCGATGCGTCGGTCCATGCCGGCGCAAAGACTGCCATCGATCCGAAAAAGTTTGCCGCCGACAAGGCGGGCACTGCCTATCTCGCGCCGCAGGTTCTGGTCGGCGCCGGCCGCGATAATCCGATCATGCATGACGAATGTTTCGGCCCGGTCGTCGCGATCGCCAAGGTCGGCTCCGACGAGGAAGCGATCGAGCGGATGAACGACAATCCGTTCGGCCTGACCGCCGCGATCTGGACCGGCGACGAAGAGGCCGCGATCCGCATCGGCGACAGGGTCGATACCGGCACCTGGTTCATGAACCGTTGCGACTATCTCGATCCGGCACTGGCTTGGGTCGGCGTCAAAGATTCCGGCCGCGGCTGCACCTTGAGCCGTGTCGGCTATGAGTATCTGACGCGCCCGAAATCATTCCATCTGCGCACGCGTATCTGATTCGGCAGGCACGCCGCATTCAATATCTGTTTCGTTTGGGAGAAAAGGCCATGAGCAACGACGCCGCCGCACTGCGCGGCAATTGGGGTTACCCGACCAAAATGCGCTTCGGCGTGGGCCGCATTTCCGAGCTGGCCGATGCCTGCAAGGAACTCGGCTTCAAGCGCCCGCTGCTGGCGACCGATCCCGGCCTCGCCAAACTGCCGATGGTGCAGGATGCGATCGCGTGCAACGAAGCGGCGGGTGTTCCGACCGGTCTTTTTTCCGACATCAAGAGCAATCCGGTTTCCAAAAACGTCGCCGACGGGCTGAAGGTGTTTCGCGACGGCAAGCATGACGGCATCATCGCTTTCGGCGGCGGCAGCGCGCTCGATGCGGCAAAGACCATCGCACTGATGGCCGGGCAAACGCGCCCAATGTGGGATTTCGAGGATGTCGGCGACAACTGGACCCGCGCCGATCCGGCCGGGATCGTGCCATCGATCGCAATTCCGACAACGTCGGGCACAGGTTCCGAAGTTGGCCGCGCCTCGGTCATCACCAACGAGGAAACGCATACCAAGAAGATCATCTTCCATCCGAAGATGCTGCCCTCGATCGTGATCTCCGATCCGGCGCTGACAGCCGGCCTGCCGCCGCATATCACGGCCGCAACCGGCATGGATGCGCTGGCCCATTGCCTCGAGGCGTTCTGCGTCCCGAGCTATCACCCAATGGCGGACGGCATCGCCGTCGAGGGTGCGCGGCTGGTGAAAGAATGGCTGCCGACCGCGGTCAAGGACGGCAAAAATCTCGTTGCGCGCGCGCATATGATGGCAGCGGCGACGATGGGTGCCACGGCCTTCCAGAAAGGGCTCGGCGCAATCCACGCCCTCTCCCACCCGGTCGGCGCGGTCTACGACACGCATCACGGTCTTACCAATGCCGTGGTGATGCCCTATGTGCTGGCGTTCAATCGCAAGGCGATCGAGGAAAAGATGACGCGGCTTGCCGCCTATATCGGTTTGCCAAAGCCCTCGTTCCAGTCGGTCATGGATTGGGTGCTTGCGCTGCGCAAGGAGATCGGCATTCCGAACACCCTGGCCGATCTCGGCGTCGGCACCGACCGGCTCGACATGCTGTCCGAAATGGCAGCGGTCGATCCGACGGCGGGCGGCAACCCGGTTCCCGTCGGCGTGCCCGAGCTGAAGCAGCTCTTCATCGTTTCGATCGAAGGCCGCCTTGCCGCTTAACGGTTAACCGCCTGACGGTTCGCCGCGCGAATGGATGCGATCAGCCGACCGCGACGATCAGTTCGCTCGGTCCGCGGTCGGCGTTGATCGTCCAGCCCGGCACCTTGAGGTCGAAGGGGCAGGACGAGACGATGCAGATCAGATCGGCCTTCGCCTCGAGCACCACATAGGAGCCGGGCGACACCGGATTCGGCGGCGATACCAGCTTGCTGTTCTCTTCGACACGGGTGTTGGTAAAGAAATTGACCGGCTGCGGGATGACAGCAATCTCGTGACCGCGCGCGCGCATCGCGATCTGCAGATTCTCCGAGCAGCTCCGGTGGTGCCCCTTGTGCCCGAATTGCTCGTAGCGCGCCTGGTCGCAGGCGGCGATCATCATGTCGTGGATACCGCCGGCACCGTCCTCGACGAAATCGAGCAGCGGCCGCCGTGTACATGAGAGGAACGTATCGCCCGCGCGCGGCCGCACCGAGCGACTGGCGACCCAGGTGTGCATCGGCGACAGCCACTCATTGAGGTTGTCGGCGCGATAAGCGAAGAAGTCGGCAGCCTGGCTGCCGGCCGGCGTGGTGATGCGGATGCGACGGCCTTTGGGCACGTCGACGGCATGGCCGGTTGCGGCGGGAATGGTCACGGCCTGGGGCATCGACCCTCTCCTTCGCTCAGCGCACTTCGACGATCAGGTCGGTCGGACCGACATCGCTATTGATCGCCCAGCCCTTGCCGATCAGGTCGAACGGGCAGGACGAGTTGTCGCAGTTCAGGTCGTCTTTGGCCTCGAGCTCGACATAGGC
>JBBDWW010000219.1:0-4463 GCA_040902645.1 Dongiaceae bacterium
CGAAATGGATCGAGGCTGACCCATGGAACCGATGTTTGCTGTCGCGCGCCACGAATTGCTGCAGGTCGCCGACGCGGTCGCACGCGAAAAGAACATCGAGCGCGATCAGGTGCTCGAGGCAATGGAACAGGCCATTCAGAAGGCCGGTCGTTCCAAATACGGCCATGAGCACGACATTCGCGCGACGATCGACCGCAAGACCGGCGATATCGCGCTGGCGCGCTATCGCCAGGTCGTCGACGAGATCGAGGACGAGCACACGCAGATTCCGCTCAAGCTCGCGCGCAAGATCGATCCCGAGAAAAACGTCGGCGATTTCATCGTCGATGAGCTGCCGCCGATCGATTTCGGCCGCATCGCCGCCCAGACCGCCAAGCAGGTCATCGTGCAGAAAGTGCGCGAAGCCGAGCGGATGCGGCAGTTCGAGGAATACAAGCACCGCAAGGGCGAGATCGTGCAGGGCCTCGTCAAGCGCGTCGAGTTCGGCAATGTGACGGTCGATCTCGGGCGTGCCGAAGGCCTGCTGCGCCGCGACGAATCGCTGCCGCGCGAAAGCTTCCGCAAGGACGATCGGGTTCGCGCCTACATCATCGACGTGCGCGAGGAACCGCGCGGTCCGCAGATTTTCCTCTCGCGCACCCATCCGGAATTCATGGCGAAACTGTTCGCCCAGGAAGTGCCGGAAATCTACGACAGCATCATCGAGATCAAGGCGGTCGCCCGCGATCCCGGAAGCCGCGCCAAGATCGCGGTCATCTCGAACGACAGTTCGATCGATCCGGTCGGCGCCTGCGTCGGCATGCGCGGCAGCCGCGTCCAGGCCGTGGTCGGCGAGCTGCAGGGCGAGAAGATCGACATCATTCCCTGGTCGCCCGATCCGGCGACCTTCGTCGTCAATGCACTTGCCCCCGCGGAAGTCGCCAAGGTGGTGCTCGACGAGGATGCCGGGCGCATCGAAGTGGTGGTGCCCGACGATCAGCTGTCGCTGGCAATCGGCCGGCGCGGCCAGAATGTGCGTCTGGCTTCGATCCTGACCGGCTGGGATATCGACATCCTGACCGAGGCCGAGGAATCGGAGCGCCGTAGCGAGGAGTTCAAGGTGCGATCGCAGATGTTTATCGATGCGCTCGACGTCGACGACGTCATTGCGCATCTCCTGGTGACCGAGGGTTTCACCCGGGTCGAGGAAGTGGCCTTCATTCCGCTCGACGACCTGGCCTCGATCGAAGGGTTCGACGAGGACGTCGCGAACGAGCTGCGCGAACGCGCCCGGCGCTATCTGACGGAGCGCGACGAACGCAACACGACGCGGCGGCGCGAGCTTGGTGTCAGCGACGAGCTGGCGGCGATCGAAGGCCTCAACCCGGCGATGCTGGTGGCGCTCGGCGAGAAGGGCGTGAAGACGCTCGACGATCTCGCCGATCTCGCGACCGACGAACTGATCGATGCGAATGACGGGATCCTGCGCGAGCACGAAATGTCGCGCGAGGATGCCGATGCGCTGATCATGAGGGCCCGCGCCCACTGGTTCGCCGACGAACCGGCAGCGGCGGGTGCGGCGAAGGCCGACGACAAAGCTGCGGCCCCCGCCGAATAAGAGGGGCCGAGCAAGACTGAGGTACGACGGAAAACGCATGACGATGACGGATGCGACGATGGTGGAAACGGAGAACGACGAGACGGTCGCGCGCATGCCTGCGCGCCGGCCGCAGCGTCGCTGCATCGTCTCCCGGTCGACCGCACCCAAAACCGGCCTGCTGCGTTGCGTGGTCGGGCCCGATGGCACGCTGGTGCCGGATGCGTCCGAGCGTCTGCCCGGTCGCGGCTTCTGGGTGACGGCCGATCGCGATGTGATCGAGACGGCGCTGAAAAAGCGCAATTTCGAGAAGGTCGCGGGGGGCGGCGTGCGCGTGCCGGCCGATCTCGCCGACCAGGCCGCCGCCCAGGTCGAGCGGCAATGTCTCGCCTTGCTCGGTCTCGCGCGTCGCGCCGGCGTTGCGGTAACCGGTCATGACCGGGTCGCCGCGATGATCGGCAAGGGTCGCGCCGGTATTCTGCTGAGCGCCAGCGATGGTGCGGCCGATGGCAAGCGGCGGCTCGAAGCCTCGGCCGGGGATGTGCCGGTGGTTGGGCTGTTCGATCGCGACGGGCTGTCGGCGGCATTCGGCAGCGGCAATGTGGTACATGCGGCGATCGAGCGCGGCAACATGGCCGCGCGGATCCTGCGCGAAACGACAAGACTGGCCGCGCTGCGCGACGGCCGGAATCGACGATAACAAGACGGTTGGGAACGGTACGAATGACGACGAAGGACTCGGGCGACGAAACGAAGGGCCAGACGCCGCTGAAGCTGTCGCGGCCCGGCCGTCTTGAACTGAAGAAGACGGTCGATGGTGGCCAGGTGCGCCAGAGTTTCTCGCATGGCCGCAGCAAGACCGTGGCCGTCGAAGTCAAGCGGCGGCGCAGCATCGCGCCGGGCGGCAAGCCAAAGACCGAAGCCGAGGCCGAGATCGAGGCGCCGGAGACACCGGTTGCACCCGCCGCACCGGCCCTCGCGGCACCGCCGCCGGTCGATACCCGGCCGATCCGCGGCCTGACCGCCGACGAACGCGCCGCGCGCTCGCGCGCGCTCGAAGAAGCAAAGCATTACGACGAACAGCGCCGCGTCCAGGCCGAAGAAGAGGCAAAACGCCGCGCCGAGGAAGAGGCGGTGGAACGCGCGCGGCTCGAAGCCGAACAGGCCGCGAACCCTCCGGCCGATCCCGCAAGCACCGAAGCCGAAGCGCAGCGCGCGGCCGCGCACGGTGTTGCGATGACGCCGCTCGCCGGTACCGAACGCGCGGAGCGCGCCGGTGCGCGCGGCGGGCCGCGTCTCTCGCCGCGGGCCCAACAGATTCTCGAAGCCGATATCGCCGAGGAAGCCGAACAGCGCGCGCAGCGCCAGCAGGTTCGCCGGCCCGGCGTCGCAGCGCGTCCCCCGGCACGGCCCGCGCCCGGCGCCGGCAAGCGCGGTGAGCCGCGCCGCCGTCAGGGCAAGCTCAATGTGCAGAAGGTGCTCGACGACGATGGCAGCGAGCGCACGCGCAGTCTCGCCTCGGTGCGGCGCGCGCGCGAACGCGAAAAGCTGAAGGCCCGCGGCGAGGAAGCGCCGGGCAAGATCGTTCGCGACGTGATCATTCCGGAAACGATTACCGTCCAGGAGCTCGCAAACCGTATGGCCGAACGCGGCGCCGATGTCATCAAATCGCTGATGCGCATGGGAACGATGGCGACCATCACCCAGACGATCGACGCCGATACCGCCGAAGTGATCGCCACCGAGTTCGGCCATCGCGTGCGCCGGGTGTCGGCCGCCGACGTCGAGCTCGGTCTGTTCGACGGCGACGAGGATGCCGATTCGGCCGAACCGCGTTCGCCGGTCGTCACCGTCATGGGCCATGTCGACCATGGCAAGACCTCGCTGCTCGATGCGCTGCGCCAGACCGATGTCGCGGCGGGCGAGGCGGGCGGCATCACCCAGCATATCGGCGCCTATCAGGTGACGCGGCCGAGCGGGCAGAAGATCACCTTCATCGACACGCCGGGCCACGCCGCCTTCACCGAGATGCGCGCGCGCGGCGCCAACGTAACGGACATCGTCGTGCTCGTGGTGGCCGCCGATGACGGCATCATGGCGCAGACGATCGAAGCCATTCACCATGCCCGCGCCGCGAAGGTGCCGGTCATCGTGGCGGTCAACAAGATCGACAAGCCGGATGCGAACCCACAGCGGGTGCGTCAGGAGCTGTTGAGCCACGAGATCGTTCCCGAAGAACTCGGCGGCGACGTGCAGGTGATCGACGTCTCGGCCAAGACGGGACAGAATCTCGACAAGCTCGAAGAAGGGATTCTTCTGCAGGCGGAAATTCTCGAACTGAAGGCCAATCGCGACCGCCCGGCGCAGGGTGCAGTGATCGAAGCCCGGCTCGAACGCGGCCGCGGTCCGGTCGCGACATTGCTGGTGCAGCGCGGCACGCTGCGCGTCGGCGATATCTTTGTCGCCGGCGCCGAATGGGGCCGGGTGCGCGCCATGCTCGACGATCGCGGCCAGACGATCGACGAGGCGGGCCCGTCCTGTCCGGTCGAGGTGCTCGGTCTGCAGGGCGCGCCGAATGCCGGCGATCTCTTCGCCGTCGTCGACAACGAAGCGAAGGCGCGTCAGGTCGGCGAGTATCGCGCGAACCAGGAGCGCGACAAGCAGGCGGTGAGCGGCGCCCGCGGCACGCTCGACGAGATGTTCCAGAAGATCGCAGCCGGCGAAACCAAGGAACTGCCGGTCGTCATCAAGGCCGACGTGCAGGGCTCGGTCGAGGCGTTGGCCGGTGCGCTTTCCAAGCTCGGCACCAACGAAGTGGCGGCGCGTCTCCTTCATACCGGCGTCGGCGGCATCAACGAATCGGACGTCACATTGGCGCGCGCGTCCA
>JBBDWW010000220.1:0-4409 GCA_040902645.1 Dongiaceae bacterium
CCCGCACGAGATCCATACCTTCGACCCCTATGAGGGCGAAGTGCGGGTCTGGAAGACCTGAGTCGAAGCGATCCAGCGTCCGAAAGAAAGCGAAACGGAAGATGGCACTCAAAACCAAGTCGCACGATCTGGGGATGCATACCGAGCGTCTCCGCGGTCGGACCCAGCAGAGGTTCTTCAATCCTTCCGAGGACGAGAACTTCGTCTATCACGATTCCTTCGAGGTCGATTTCAACAAGCGGGCCGAGTTCGATGCCGGTCCGCTCGAAGCGCAGGCGATCAATCTCAAGATCCGCGAGCTGATGAGCCAGGGTTACGGCTCCATCGTCATCAAGAACCCGGGCGCGAAGCACGGGCTCGGCGTCGGCATCCTCAATCGCCTGAACCTCACCTTCGAGGGCAGCCTCGGTTATTTCGGCTGCGGCCTGATCGATGGTCCGAATGTACGCATTACCGGCCGCGTGGGCTGGTCCTGCGCCGAAAACATGATGGCCGGCACGCTGGTGATCGAGAACAACGCGGGCTCGACCTTCGGCGCTGCGATGCGCGGCGGCGATCTCGTCTGCAAGGGCGATGTCGGTGCGCGCGTCGGTATCGACCAGAAGGGCGGCACGATCCTGATCGGCGGTCGCGCGGGCGCGTTCTGCGGCTTCATGATGCAGCGCGGCCGCATGGTCATCCTCGGCGATGCCGGCAAGAATCTCGGCGATTCGATGTATGACGGCACGATCTATGTCGGCGGCAAGATCGACGGGCTCGGCGTCGACGCGGTGCCGGGCGAGATGAACGATCTCGACGTCGCCTGGCTCGAGCGCAAGCTCAAGCTCTACGGTCTCGAGACGCCGCGCGGCATCAAGAATATGACCAAGATCGTCGCCGGCAAGCAGCTCTGGAACTACGACAATCTGGAGCCGTCCGAGAAGAAGCTGGTTCTCTAGGAATCCGGAGCGAAAAGGAATTCATCATGGCACGCGAACGCAAACCGAAAACCGCTCCGGCCCGCAAGAAGAAGGCGCTGGCACGCGACACCTATCGCCTCGGCAACAGCTTCATGTTCCCGCCGCAGGTGATCGACGACATCCATATCAAGGCAGAGCTCGGCCGCTACCGTATGCGCGGCTTCTCTCTGTTCAAGAAGATTCCGACCTGGGACGATCTGACGTTCCTGCCCGGCACGCTGACCCGCTTCGTCATCGAGGGCTATCGCGAGAAATGCCTGACCAAGACGGTGATCGGTCCGCGCTGCAAGCGGCCGCTGGTGCTCGACACGCCGATCTACGTGACCGGCATGAGCTTCGGCGCGCTGTCGTTCGAGGCGAAGATCGCGCTCGCCCGCGGTGCGACGATGGCGGGGACTGCGACCTGCTCGGGCGAAGGCGGCATGATCCCGGACGAGCGCCGTTATTCGTCGAAATGGTTCTACCAGTGCATCCAGTCGCGCTACGGCTTCAACCCGCATCATCTGCGGCTCGCGGATGCGTGCGAGTTCTTCATCGGACAGGGCTGCAAGGTCGGTCTTGGCGGCCATCTGATGGGGCAGAAGGTGACCGACCAGGTCGCCGAAATGCGCTCGCTGCCGGCCGGTATCGACCAGCGTTCGCCGGCCCGCCATCCGGACTGGCTCGGCCCGGACGATCTCGCGCTCAAGATCCAGGAGATCCGCGAGGCGACGAACTGGGAAATTCCGATCCAGCTCAAGCTCGGTGCGGCGCGCGTCTATGACGACGTGCGCATGGCCGCCAAGACCGGCCCGGATTCGATCTATATCGACGGCATGGAAGGCGGCACGGGTGCGGGTCCGCATCTAGCGACCGAAGAAACCGGCGTGCCCGGTATTGCGGCGATCCGTCAGGCGCGCAAGGCACTCGACGACGTGGGCAAGACCGGCGAGATCAGCCTCGTCTATGCTGGCGGTATCCGCAACGGCGGCGACGTGGCCAAGGCGCTCGCACTCGGGGCTGATGCGGTCGCGATCGGCCATTCGGTCCTGATGGCGCTCAACTGCAACAAGGACATTCCGGAAGCCGACTTCCAGAATGAAATGGGCGTCGAGCCGGGCTATTGCTATCACTGCCATACCGGACGCTGCCCGGTTGGCGTTGCGACGCAGGATCCCGAACTGCGCAAGCGCCTCGATCCCGACGATGCGGCCGAGCGCGTCTACAACTTCATCCATACGTTGACGATGGAAGCGCAGATGATGGCGCGCGCCTGCGGCAAAACCAACGTGCACAGTCTCGAGCCGGAAGATCTAGCGGCCCTCACCATGGAAGCCTCCGCGCTCGCCATGGTGCCGCTCGCCGGTTCGCAGCACACGGTCGGTCGTCCCGACATGAACCGATACTGAGGAGGCCGCGATGGCGACCAAAAAGAAATCCGGTTCCAAATCGACGGCCAAGGTGTCGAGGCTGCCGCGGCCGCCGTCGAACATGGCAAAGCCCGTGGTCGCTCTTCCCAAGAAGAAGGGCGGCACCGGCGATATCGACCATTTCCTCAAGACGGCGGGCGTCGATACCGAGCGCGAGAAGCTGATCGGCCAGCATATCGGCTATCGCTACGACGTGAACCTGGTACCGGATTATTCCAGGCTCACGCCGTTCCTGAAGAAATATATCGAGATGATGGGTTGGGAAGACCTCAACTGGCTCGAGGACGTTCACATGGGCTACGAGGAAGGCCGCGCCGCGGTGTTCGATCGCAATGTGAACGGCTGGGTGACGGTGCCGAAGGGAACCAAGCTGCCGGACAATCAGCAGGATCGCGACATGATCGCGCGCGAGCTGCTGATCAAGTTCCAGATGTCGCCGCAGCACCCGATGGTGCAGTTGAACGAGGCCTATCGAAAGTTCTGACCGGCGCTCCGGCGCCGATCGAAAGACGCCGGGCGAAAGATGGGGACGGGCCGGCGGTGGCAGCGTTGCCGCCGGCCTTTTTATCGGTGTCGCTCAGTCGAGTGCCCGTTAGTCGAGTGGATGACCGGTCGAATTACGCCAGTCGGGTTCGAAGGACAGGATCCGGATATCGGCGGGAAGGTTCGGGTTAAAGAGACTGTTATGCCAATAGGTCGCCTGGTAGAGCGGATCGGTCTCGTCGAGCGCCAGAATTTTGCAGTCCAGGCGGAACCACTGCGTGAACTGCTCGAAGCCGAGAATGCAGCGCCCGTGCGACAGCAGGCGGTCGGCGATCGCGGATTGCGGGCCGAACAAGGCGGTCATGCGGTCGGTAAATTCGGCAGGATGCTGGAAATGGCTCGCGGCCAGAATCTCGACCGCCTTGTTGTAGCGTTCGACCGGATCGTTGGTGCGTTTCGCCTGATGGCGGAACAAAGCCGTGCTCTCATAGGGATCCGCATGATGGATGAGCACGATGATACCGTCGGCGAGACGATGGCCTTCCGGCGTCTCGACCGTCGGGCGCATGCCAAGCGAGGGTCGGCCGGCATCCTCGCGCACCGCCATCTGGCGAAGCTTGCACTGCCAGGTGACGAACTTGTCGCGCAGTTCGTCGGCCGCCGCCTCGGTCAGGATCACATTGGTCATCGACAAGCGCACTCTGGGTTATGGACGGCGGCGCACCCTTGCGGCGCCCGCCCGCAATTCTTGGCGGCAATTTGGAGTGCGCGAGCGGGCGCGGCAAGATCGGATCATGGTAGTAACATTTCTTGCCTGCTATGAAACAACGCGTTAATCTGCGGACGATCGTTCGGCGCATGCGACCGGCAGCCCTGGCGGGCGCCAAGCCGGCCGGACGGTCCTGACGAGGAGAGGCTCGATGCCACTGGGTTTGCTGCGTTACGGCCTGAACGGGAAATATCCCGCAAAGCGGCATTTCAGATGGGCAACCGAACCCAAGAAATCCTACGACGTCGTCATCATCGGCGGCGGCGGGCACGGGCTCGCCTGCGCCTTCTATCTCGCGCGCGACTGGGGCATCCACAATGTCGCGGTGATCGAGAAGGGCTATCTCGCCGGCGGCAACACCGCGCGGAACACGGCAATCATCCGTTCGAACTACCTGACGCCCGAAGGCGTGCAGTTCTACGAACATTCGATGAAGCTCTATCAAGAGCTCAGCAACACCTTCGACTACAACATCCTCTATTCCGAACGCGGGCATTTCACGCTCGCCCATACCGACGCGGCGCTGCGCACCAGCCGCTGGCGCGCCGAGGTCAACAAGCATCTCGGTGTCGATTCGGAACTGATCTATCCGGACGATATCGCGCGGCTCTGTCCGTCGATGAACCTCTCCGAGAACGTGCGCTATCCGGTTCTCGGCGCACTCTATCATCCGCCGGGTGCGATCGCGCGCCATGACGCGGTCGCCTGGGGCTATGCACGGCGCGCGTCCGACTGGGGCGTGGATATCCTGCAGGATACCGAGGTGACGGCGATCAACCAGTCGGGCGG
>JBBDWW010000221.1:0-898 GCA_040902645.1 Dongiaceae bacterium
AGCCGATATACGGCGGAAACCCTGCCCGCTCTGGTAAAGCGCTACCCCGAACATCGCTTCGTCTGGCTGATGGGCGCCGATAATTTGATCCAGATCGAACGCTGGCAGGACTGGCAACGGATATTTAACACGCTCCCCGTTGCCGTTTTCTCGCGTCCTTCCTATTCTATGAAAGCTTTGGCCGGCAAAGCGGCGCGTCGCTTCGCAAAGGCCCGGCTCCCCGGCCCCAGGGCCCGGGAGTTGGCCGACACGGAGCCTCCGTCATGGGTCTTCATTCACGGCCCAGCGAACCGCCAGTCGGCAACCGAGATTCGGGCCCGGACCAGGAGTGCAGCGACGATTGACACGAAGCAGCGAACGGGCGGGCGCCGAATGACAAAGAACGCAGGCGCAACCAGGAAAGGGTGATCGCCATTCGCCGCACGTCCATCGCCGGTCGCAGGCCGGCAGCATCCACGATGCTTCTCGACATGGTCGGGAAGTCCCTCGACGCCGACAAGGCCGAAGATGTCGTCGTCATCGATCTCCGCAACAAATCGAGCATTGCCGATTTCATGGTGATCGCCAGCGGGCGTTCGTCCCGTCAGGTCGGCGCCATGGCCGAGCATCTGCGCGCCAAGCTCAAGACCGCCGGCGTCCCCGATGTGGGCGTCGAAGGCGAACGGCTGGGCGACTGGGTGCTGGTCGACGGCGGCGATGTGATCGTGCATCTGTTCCGGCCGGAGATCCGCAGCTTCTACAATCTGGAAAAGATGTGGGGTGCGGAATTGCCGGAATCGCACCGCGCCGTTGCGATGGGCTGAGCGCTACCGATCGATCGTTCCGTATTCTGCTGGCCCTCTCCCGCGTCGCGGTCTGCCGCGACCCGATCGCGGCGTGGGTGAGGCGCATCAGAGCG
>JBBDWW010000221.1:908-4404 GCA_040902645.1 Dongiaceae bacterium
GTGGGTGTGGGGGGCGCGCGTCAGCGCGCCGGGTGAGGGTTTGTCGCACGAGAGGTTTTTTAGGACTCGCGCATACCGTATAATGGTCGCATGAATCGTCACGAACGCCGGAAGCAGAAGACACTGGCGCATAAGGCCCAGCATTACATCGCCCAGGGCTACACGCGGGCATGGTGCGATCCCAGTAGGGCCAGCCGCGAGGAACCGTTCGTCTGGGTTTTCGACCGCGACGGCCCCACCGCCGAGACATCAGGGAAGCGCAATGCTCCCGTCAACCTCTTCAAAGAACCGGAGATGTATACGATCACCCCCGCGAACGATCCGCAGGGCCGTGATCTTTCACTGGAGCACGCCCTCTCAAAAATTGAGAGTGACTTCTGCACTGTTCGGCGCGACTTCATAGAGCCGAAGTGCCCACTAGGCGAGCGCGAGCGCGCTGTCCTGCTCGCTTTCGTCACCAGCAGCCAATTCAGGACGCCGGGCTATCGCGAGCACATGCGCACTCAGTGGCAGCCGGTCTTGGATTCTGGTCGCCAGTTGGAAGAGTGGATGCGCACCGCCACCCCCGAACAGAAGGTGCATATGGCGCGCGGAAGCCTTGGATCGTCGGTTCGCAAGGGCGGCATAACGATCGATCAGGTGCAAGCTATCGTCGACAAACCGCTGCAAACAACGCTGGCCTCGCACGTTCACGCACTGGTGCCGCTTCTGCAGAAAATGACACACATGACCATTCTCTGCACGACGAGGACGCCGGGATTCATCACCAGCGACGACCCCGTGGTTTGGTTCGATCCGGAGTCTCCTAAGCGTCAGCCAATGTTTCAGGGGCCCGCACTGATGTACGAGACCACTGAGATCACCCTACCCATCTCGCCGACGCGCATGATGTTTCTCAGTCGTCAGGACCTCAATTGGCCTGAATACCTCGATCTTGATGCACGCGACCTTAATGACAGGGCGCTTAATGATCTAAACCACCGGACCTGTAGATATGCGCGCGAGAAGGTCGTGGTGTCGCGCAATGAATTTCGTCCCATCTGGGCGGAAGATGGTGAGCCGCCGGCCGATGCGTGGGGCCCACCCGACGCGGACCAGGGCAACGCGGCCTGAAAAACTCGGCAGGTGGGTGAGGTCGTGCTTTTAGGCAATGATTGACCGCTCAGTAAACCCTCTCCCTCGAGGAGAAGGTGGCGCGCGTCAGCGCGCCGGGTGAGGGCCGCCTTACGCCCTTCTACGCCTTCTCCGCTCGCGCTCGCCGTCGCCTGAGATAATTTCCTTCGGCGCGGGCAGGCGCACCGCGGCGGAAAGATGCGGATAGGATGCCGTCTTGTGCGGGATCGCCATCGCATCGACGAAATGTTCCTGGAAGCGCGGCTCGACGGCGGTCTCGATCTTTTCGACCTGTTTCACAACGCGCGCGATCTCAGCCCGCGATTTCAGGTTCAGCAGGGCGATACGCGCGCCGGTCCCGGCCGCGTTGCCGGCCGAACCGACCTTGGTCAGCTCGCAATCCGGAATCATGCCGAGCACCATCGCGTATTTCACATCGATATGGCTGCCGAAAGCGCCGGCCAGCGTAATGCGATCGACATGGTCGATGCCGAGATGATCCATCAGCAGTCGTGCGCCGGCATAGAGCGCGGCCTTGGCGAGCTGGATCGCGCGCACGTCGTTCTGCGTGATGCGGATGCGCGGCTCGCCGTCATGTAGCAGATACGAGAAGGTGCGGCCCTCCGCCTCGATGCGCGGGCTTTTCGCCGCCATCGAACCGTCGATCACCCCGTCCTGGTTGATGATCCCGACGAGATACATCTCGGCGAGCGCCTCGATGATCCCCGAGCCGCAGATGCCGGTAACGCCGATCTTTTTCGTCTCGGCGGCAAATTCCGGATCGTTCGACCATTTCTCGGAGCCGATCACCCGGAAACGCGGCTCAAGCGTGTCGGGATCGATGCGCACGCGCTCGATCGCGCCCGGTGCCGCCCGCTGGCCGCCGGAGATCTGCGCACCCTCGAAGGCTGGACCGGTCGGCGAGGACGCCGCCAGCAGACGATGGCGGTTGCCGAGCACGATCTCGGCATTGGTGCCGACATCGACCACGAGGGTCATCTCGTCGGAGAGATGCGGCGTCTCCGACAGGATCACGCCCGCCGTATCGGCACCGACATGGCCGGCAATGCAGGGCAGCACGAAGATGCGCGCGTTGGGATGAATCTTCATCTCGATCTCGGAGGCCCAGATGGTGATCGACCCGTCGGTCGCCAACGCAAAGGGGGCGCCGCCGAGCTCGATCGGATCGATGCCGAGCAGCAGATGATGCATGATCGGATTGCCGACGAAGACCGCCTCGAGAATATCGGCGGTTTCGATGCCGGCCTCGCTCGACACCGTGGCGGCAAGCTGATTGACCGCCTGGCGCACGACGCGCGTCATCTCGACATCGCCGCCGGGATTCATCATGACATAGGAAACCCGGCTCATCAGATCTTCGCCGAAACGGATCTGCGGATTCATCACGCCGGCCGAGGCGACGACCTCGCCCGAGGTCAGATCGCAGAGATGGCCCGCGATCGTCGTCGAACCGATATCGACCGCGAAACCGTAGACGCGATCCTTGAAGCCCGGCCAGACCGCGGTGATCTGCCGTCCGTAATGCACGGCGACGGTCACCTTCCATTCGCCCTTGCGCAGCGCCTTCTGCAGCCCCTGGATCGCGCGCAGATCGCAGTCGAGCGACTGCAGGCCCCATTGCTCGGCCAGCGCCATCTGGAGGCGTTGCAGGTCGCCGGACGGGTCGTGCATGTCGGGCTCGCGCACCTCGACGTAATGCAGCTTCACCACCGGATCGAGTTCGATCGCCCGCACCTCGGCGCGCTTGCGCACGACCTGGCGATGCACCTGGCTCTCTTCCGGCACGTCGATCACCAGATCGCCGAGCAGCACGGACGAACAGGAAAGCCGCCTTCCCTCCTTCAACGTCGCGCGCTTCTCCGAATAGCGCTTCTCGACATCGGAGAAGGCGGAGAGATGCTCGCTCTTCGAGACGACGCCGAGCTTCGGGAAATCGCCCACCGACACTTCGACCTGACAGCGCCCGCAGATGCCACGGCCGCCGCACACCGAATCGATGTCGACGCCGAGCGCCCGCGCGGCCTGCAGGATCGGCGTGCCGAGCGCAAAGCGGCCGCGCCGGCCCGAGGGCATGAAGACGAGAAGGGCGTCGTTGTTGGCGTTCATTCGATTTCTGCTTTAAGCGACCTTATACGCTAAGCCCTGGCGCGACGGCGGTTCTCGCGATCGCGGCGGCGATTGGCGCCGTCCTCCGCGGCCGAACCGGCGGCCGCCGCCGGGGCGTTCTCGCGATATTTCTGGATCCAGCGCATGCAATTGGGATCGTTGCCCATCGCCACGTCGGCGCCCATCACCGCCGTCATCTCCTCGTTATGCAGCGGATTGGTGATCGCCGAGGTCATGCCCGCACCGATCAGCATCG
>JBBDWW010000222.1:0-4389 GCA_040902645.1 Dongiaceae bacterium
CCGGGTTCGAAGATCGGTATGCGGCCTTCGCGCAACGCGGCGATACGGCGCGCATCCTTGTCGATACAATCGACATCGACGCCGAATTCGGAGAAGCAGGCGCCGGAGACGAGGCCGACATAGCCCGCACCGATCATGGCGATGCGCATCGCAGGCGTCCTTTCAGTCGATCGAGAGGCGGCCGAGCACCGCGCCGATCCGGGCGCCGATCTCAGGATGACGCAGCGCATAGGCGATGTTGGCCTCGACATATCCGGCCTTGTCACCGCAATCGTAGCGCGTGCCCTCGAAGCGGTAGCCGTGGAACGGTGCTTCTCCGATCATGCCGGCGAGCGCATCGGTAAGCTGGATTTCGTTGCCGGCACCGCGCTCATGCCGCGCCAGCAACGCAAAGACGCGCGGCTGCAGGATGTAGCGGCCGATCACCGCAAGCCGCGACGGCGCGCGCGCCGGATCGGGCTTTTCGATCAGCCCCTTTACCTCGACCAAGCGACCGTCTTCCTTGCCGGGCGACAGCACGCCATACCGATTGGTGTGTTCCTGGAGTACTTCCATGACCGCGATCATGTTACCGCCGACGCGTTCATGCGCATCGAGCATCTGCTTGAGACAACCGGGCTCGGCGAGGATCAGATCGTCGGGCAGCAGCACGGCCACGGGCTCATCGCCGGCCAGCGCATGCGCGCACCAGACCGCATGACCGAGCCCGAGCGGCTCCTGCTGACGGACATAGGTGATACGGCCCGCCTCGTAATCGAGCGCCGCAAGTTCGGCGCGCTGTTTTTCCTTGCCGCGATCGGCGAGTTCGCGTTCGAGCTCGGGCGCGCGATCGAAATGATCCTCGATCGCGCTCTTGCCGCGCCCCGTCACAAAAATGAAATCCTCGATGCCGGCCGCGCGCGCTTCCTCGACCGCATACTGGATCAGCGGCTTGTCGACGACCGGCAGCATTTCCTTGGGCACCGCCTTGGTGGCGGGCAGGAACCGCACACCGAGGCCACCGACGGGGAAGATCGCCTTGCGTACGCGTTTGCTCATGACGGGTTACCGATAGAGGTCCGGACGTTGTGCGGCGCAATACCGCGGAAGGTCGGGTTCTTGTGCCACGGTGTCGAGTAGGGGTGCAACCGAGGGCGAGGACAGAAGGTTCCCATTCAGCGCCCGGTCAGGAGGTCGCGGGCCTCGTTGATCCGCGCCGCGAACCAAGCCGATCCGCCTTGATCCGGGTGGAATTTCAGCATCAGCCGGTGATGGGCGGCCTTGATGGCGTCGTCGTCCGCACCCGGCTCGAGGCCGAGAATGCGATAGGCCTCCTCGCGCGTCATAGCCGACCCGCCGCCCGCGCCTTCGGCACCGGCATTGCCATCGGCGCCGGCCTGATCCCGCCATTCGGGCCCGTGCTCGCGATCGAGATAGGCGGCGAGGACCTGGGCCGAGGACGGGTCGTCGCGGCATTCCGCGAGCAATGAAAGCAACGCCGGCAGATCGAGATCCGACAGCATCCGGCCACGATACGGTCCCTCGCGTACCGAACCGTCCAGCGCGCCGCTATCGTGATCGAGCGTCACGCTGAAAAACCGCGTGTCGAGCGACGAGGTCTGGCCTTCGCGCGGCGTGCCGCCGTAGGTGCCGGCGCTCGTCGCCCGTCGCCGCGCGCGCATCCGGGTGAAGATCGGCAGCGCAACCGCCGCCAGCATCATCACCAGGCCGAGTCGTCCGCCCGCGGCCAACGCGATGACACCAATAATGCCGAGCGCAATCGCCAGAATTTTGACCCCGCCGACGAGCTGCTTCGGATCGGCGCGCACGAACGCGCGCAAGCCCAGCAGCACGAGCACCAGAAGCAGGACACCGATGAAGAAATAGGCGAGCGCCATCGCGGCCGCTCAGCCCTTCGACCCGAGCTGCTCCAGAAGCAGCCGCGCCGGCCGGCCGGATTTGCGCGAATAATCGACCAGCGCCTTGCGCCCGCCCGCGGCGAACACCGCAACCGCCGCCAGCAGGTCGCGCAGTTGTTGCGCGCTCGCAGCATCGAAGCGGCAATAGGCGCCGCGCGTCAGATGCGCGATCTGCTTGAACGCCATCGCCGCATTCGGCTCGCCGCCTTCGTGGAAGATGAAACAGGGCACGCCGAGCAAGCCGAGCTCGCCGGCGGTGTGGCACAGCGCATCGAGATCCTCTTCCATGGCGTCGCCGACGAAGACCAGGGCATCGACCTTGCCCTTTTTTGCCTGGTCGCGTGCATGACGCAGCATCTTGCCGATCTGGGTGCGGCCGCCGACGCAGAACACCTGCCGCATCTCGGCGAGCAGTGCGTCCGCCGTGTGATGCCAGGGCGCGGCGTGGAATTCGCCGAAGCCGCGATAGAATACGAGCTGGATGTCGAGCCCGCCTAGCTGCGCAGTCTCCACGAACATCTGGCTCTGGATGTGGCTCGCACTGTCCCAGCGCGGTTGCCGGCTGGCGGTCGCGTCCATGGCGAAGATCAGCCGGCCGCGCCGGCCCCCGGTTACCGGCGCCGGGGTTGTCGCCAGCTTATCGAGGAACGCCGCGACATTGTTGTCGCCTGTCTTGGTCGGAACCTTGTCGCTCGTCTTGGCCATCGACACTCCGTCCCGGGGGAAAAGCCGTGATCAGCCCCTAATCTGGGCGCTTCGGCGGGTGGGTTCCACCCCGCCGGCCGGTTTCCCTCCGGCCTCCCGCAGTCCGATCGCCTCGAGCAGACCGCGCACCTCCTGCCGGGCCGCCAGATGCGAAAGGGTCAGCGAAACGCCGGTCCCTTTCTGACGCAGGTCGAACAAGGTGAGGCCTCGGGCGAACAGCTCGCGGAAGATCACCCGCTCGGAGAAGCCCGGCGCCAGCCGGAACCCGATCCGCTTCGACAGCTCATCCAGCAGCTTGCCCATGCGCCGCTTGTTCCGTGCATCGAGATGGGAGAGCCGGTTGCGCATCACGATCCAGTCGATCGAATCGCCATCGGCGAGAGCGCGGGCCTTCTTCTGCTCCCAGACCATCTCGGCATAGATCGAGGGGCCGAGGATCTTCTGGCCTTCCGCATCGAACCGCGCGAGCAGATCGAGATCGAGCAGACTGTCATTGAGGGGCGTCACCAGCGTGTCGGCGCGGGCATGGCCGAGCCGCGAAAGATGGCTGTCGCTGCCTGGCGTATCGATCACCACGAAATCATTGTCGGCGAGCTCGGCCATTGCGGCCGCGAAACGCTCGGCCTCTTCTGCGCGCGCGGCGAGCACGGAATCGAGCGTGCTGCGCGCGAGCCTGCGGTGCGTCGGCAGCGGAAGATTGAGTTCGGCGGCCGCCGCGTTCCGGTTTTCGACATAGCGCGAGAGCGTACCCTGCCGCGCATCGAGATCGAGGCTGGCGACGCGCCATCCCTCGCGCAGCAAGGCGACGATCACATGCATCGTCGTGGTCGATTTACCGGATCCGCCCTTCTCGTTGCCGAGTACGATGACATGCGGCCGGCGGCGCAGAGGCTTCTGGCGCAAAGCCGAGGGCGCGGGTGTCACGCCGCGCGAATCCAGACCGCCGTGTCGTGGAAGACGGCGCCGCCGCGCGGCGGTCCGGCATCGGCGCTGGTCAGCGCATTGACCCCGATGCCGCCTTCGAACGCATCGTTCGGCCACACGCTCTCGATGACGACGACGCCCGGCTGCAGCCCATCGAACGGCCGGGCATGGACGACAATCTCGCCGCGCCGGTTGCCAACGCGGACCCGAGCATCGGCCGCGATGCCGAGCCGGGTACAATCGTCGGGATGGATCATCGCCGTCGGCCGGCCTTCGCGGGCGCGCGACCCGGGCGTTTCGGTGAAGCTCGAATTGAGGAACTGCCGGGCCGGCGCCGCGACGAGGCGGAAGGGATGCTCGTCGTTCGCCAGCTCGATCAGGTCGACCTGGTCGGGCAAGGGCGACATGCGCTCATGGTCGAGACCCATCGCCTTCCAGTCCGCCTTGAAGCGGAATTTGCCATCCTCATGGCCGAACCCGTCGAGATAATGCGCCTGCTCGAAGGGCAGCGCGCAATCGATCCAGCGACCCTGATAGAACTCGGCCGTTGCGGGCAGGTTCGAAACCTTGAGCGTTTCCTCGATCAGCTCCCATTCGGTCATCGAGAAGCTCGGATGATCGACGCCGAGCCGTTTCGCCAGCTCGCAAATCACGTAATGGTTCGGTCGCGCCTCGGCGAACGGCTCGACAATCTTGCGCGCAAGCTGCAGATGCGTGTGGCCGCTCGACGTATAGATATCGTCATGCTCGAGGAAGGTCGTCGCGGGCAGCACGATGTCGGCCATCTTCGCCGTGTCGGTCATGAACTGTTCGTGCACGCAGACGAACAGATCGTCGCGCAGGAAGCCCTCGCGCACCTTGT
>JBBDWW010000223.1:0-2975 GCA_040902645.1 Dongiaceae bacterium
GCTACGAGGATCCCTCGCTTCATCCGGAATTCTCCACGAAATACGGTGCGGAGCCTGAGTTCGCGCTGTTCGGCGACGAAGAGGAAGCGCTCACCAAGATGCGCGGCGGTTACAATGTCGATATATCGCACCCGTGCAGCGCCAACATCCAGCGCTGGCGCGATGCCGGGGTGACCAAGCCGATCGACACGTCGCGCATCCCGCGTTGGAATGACATCCTGCCGCAGCTGCGCGGGATCAACGGTTTCGAGAAGGACGGCGAGATCTGGGCCATGCCCTGGGACTGGGGCTATTCGGTCATCGCCTACAATCCGGAGCTGCTATCGAGCGACAATCCGAGTTTCAACATGATGATCGATCCGGCCGCGAAGGGCCGCGTAGCCATGAACAGCCAGTTCGACGTGGCGATCATGGTGGCCGGCGTGATCGGCGGATTTTCCGATCTGTTCAATCCGACCGAATCCGAGATCGAGCAATTGCCGGGCCTGTGGCGCCAGCTCCTCGACAATTCGCGCATCCTCTGGACGGATCGATCCGAAGTCGAACAGGCTTTCGCTTCCGGCGAGGTTTCGATCGGCTATCTGTGGTCGGATTCGATCAACACGCTACGCGGTCAGGGCATTCCGATCGAGGTCGTGCCGCCGAATCTGACCTGGGCCTGTGGCTATGCGCTGAACACCGCGGCGCCGGGATCGGAAGACCAGGCTTACGAGTTCCTCGATGCATTGCTCGATCCCGCCGCGGGCAAGGTTCTCATCGAATGGGGTTACGGCCATTCCAACCGCGAATCCTTCAATGTCGCGGATCCGGCGGCAGTCGCCGCGCTCGGCATGGGCGATATCGACGAGTTCTTCGCGAACGGTCGCTTCTTCGACGTGGTCAACCGGGAGAATCGCGACCGGCTGATCGCGATGTGGAGCGAGGCACAGGCCGGACAATAGATCGACTGTTGCCTGAGCACCTGCGGCCGTTCGCCCCAAAACAGACGGCCGCAGGCATCTCCCCGTCGTCACGAACGCCCGGACGGACCGACAGCCGACGCGCCCGATTGGCGGCGCTGCGTGCCGATGCCGGCATTCTTTTTCCTCCCCGACCATCGCACGGAGCGCCTTCATGGGTTTCGATCTCGATTACTGGCTGCGGCGTTCGCCCTACTTCGATCTGACCTGCCGCGCCGGCGCGCGGCGCGTTACGGTCGGCAATCACATGTACGTCGCCGGCGGCTTCGGCGATCCGATCGAGGAATACTGGCATCTGGTCAACGGCGTCACGCTGTGGGACGTCGCCAACGAACGGCAGGTCGAGGTCACGGGGCCCGATGCGGCTTCGTTCGTCGATCTGATCTGCACCCGCGATATCGCCGCCTGCCCGGTCGGATTCTGCCGTTATATGCTCTTCACCAGCGCGGAAGGGGGGATCGTCAACGATCCGGTGATGCTCCGCTTCGAGCAAAACCGGTTCTGGTTCTCGGCGTCGGACAGCGACCTGTTGCTCTGGATCAAGGGCATCGCCGTGTTCGCCGGTTTCGACGTGACCGTTCGCGAACCCGATGTTGCGCCGATCCAGGTGCAGGGTCCGAAATCCGGGGCGATCGTCGACGCGCTGTTCGGTGAACGCGGTACGGCTTTGCGATACTACGAGCTGCTGGAGACCGAACTCGACGGCATGCCGGTCGTGCTCACCCGCACCGGCTGGAGCGGCGAACTCGGCTACGAAATTTTTCTCTGCGACAGCCGGTACGCCGAGCGGTTATGGACGCTGGTCGTCGAAACCGGCCGGCCGCATGGCCTCGCCATCACCGGTCCGTCGGATATCCGTCGCGTCGAAGCCGGCATCCTCGGGCTCGGACATCGCGGCGACATTTCGCTCTCGGTCAATCCGTTCGAAGCGGGGCTGGATCGGCTGGTGGCGCTCGACAAGCCCGCCGATTTCGTCGGCAAGGCAGCGCTTCGGCGCATCCGCGACGAGGGCGTCGCGCGCCGGCTCGTCGGCATCGAGATCGACGGCAACCCGCTGCCGACAGGATCGTTTGGCGCGCGCTGGCCGGTACGTCATGACGGCCGGGCAATCGGCGAGGTCACCGTCGCGCTGCATTCGCCGCGCCTCGCCCGGAATATCGGCTATGCGATGCTCGAGGCAGGCGCAACGGCGCCGGGCGTCCGGATCGATGTCGAAACGCCCGCCGGCTGGCGCACCGCAACGACCGCCGCATTGCCGCTCATCCGGCGGCAACGCACCGGCAGTGCGGGCGCTCCGTCGCCGAATGACGTGCCTGACGGTGCATCGCCCGATCGCTCGCGTATCGACCCGGTCGGCCGCAACGCACGACCCTAATCGCCAGCGCTCTTTCCGAACACGCTTCGTGCCGCGCGCGCGCCGGCAGACGGTTCCCCGCCGCGTGCGTCCGACGCGCGTCGCGGTCCGGCCGGCGCGGGAAGCGCATCGCCATGTTTTTCCGCCCAGAAATGCATCGCCTGCAGGATGCCGCGCAAAGTGAGCCCGAGCGGCGTGAGCGAATAGTCGACTCGCGGCGGAATCTCCCGGTAATCGTGCCGCGCGATCAGTCCCTGCTCTTCCATTTCGCGGAGCTGCTTCGCCAAGGTGCGATGCGTGATGCCCGCCAGTTCGCGCTGGAGCTGGTTGAAGCGCTTGGTGCCTTCAAGCAGCTGGTGGATGATCATCACCTTCCAGCGGCCCGAGAGGATGCCGAGCGTCGTTTCGACCGGGCAGGAAACGCTTTTCTTGGCCATCGCGGGACTCCGTTGCGAGGTGATCGCTTACGGTATCCCGAAGGACCGTACTTGTCCATTTGGCCCGTACGCCTATTTTTAGCCAATGCAACGGCATGAGACCCTGTCTCATGCTCTATCCCATTGCGGCGCCTAAGGAGGGCCGCCCTATGACCACAGCCAGCAAGACCCGCACGAAAGAGACCACAACAATGGCGACGGCACCGCGCAGCAAGGCGGTCGCGG
>JBBDWW010000223.1:2985-4349 GCA_040902645.1 Dongiaceae bacterium
TATCGCGCGCCGACCGGCCACTGGGTTGGCGACGGATTCCCGGTGCGCAGCATGTTCTCGTACAACCGGCACGGCGCCGAGGTGAGCCCGTTTCTGTTGCTCGATTATGCCGGGCCGGCCGAGTTCCAGCCGGCATCGCACCCGCGCGGCGTCGAGATGCATCCCCATCGCGGCTTCGAGACGGTGACCATCGTCTATCAGGGCGAGGTCGAGCATCGCGACACCGCCGGCAACCGGGACCGCATCGGCCCCGGCGACGTGCAATGGATGACGGCGGCGAAGGGCATCCTGCATGAGGAGATGCACGGGCGCGACTTCACCGAGAAAGGCGGCACGCTCGAGATGGTGCAGCTCTGGGTCAATCTGCCCGCCAGGGACAAGATGACCGCGCCGCGCTATCAGGAAATCGCCGATCGCACGATCCCGGTGGTTTCGCTCGACGACAAAGGCAGCATCGCGCGCATCATTGCCGGCGATTTCAACGGCACCAGGGGCCCGGCGAAGACCTTTACGCCGGTCGATCTCTGGGACCTCCGGCTCAAGGCCGGGAGCCGCACCACGCTGACACTGCCCGATGGATTCACCGGCATCCTGCTGGTGCTGCGCGGCAGCGTCCGGGTCAATGACAGCGAGACGGTCGGCAATGCCGAGCTCGCGCTGTTCGATCGCGATGGCGAAGTCATCGAGCTTGCCGCGGCGGAAGACGCGGCTTTGCTGATGATGAGCGGCGAACCGATCGACGAGCCGATCGCGGGCTATGGTCCGTTCGTGATGAACACCGACGACGAGATCCGTCAGGCGATCACCGACTTCAACGCCGGGCGGTTTTGAACTGACACTGCCTCCTCTTCCCTCGCTGCGATCGGTCGCGGCCGGTCGCGGCGCAGGGAAGGATTAAGAAAAAGATAGATTCACCACAGAGACGGCGAGAAGCCGAGGTCGGTTGCGGTCTCGACGATAGTGCCTGTGCCGCGAGTCTCTTCTCTGTGTCTCTGTGGTGAATCAGTGGCGACCCAGAGCGCGATCGCGACGCTCGACCTCATCCTTCGACAAGCTCAGGATGAGGTGGGGTTGAATTCAGGATAAGGTTGGGTTGGACAAATTCGGGGGATTGCGATGACGAAACTGGTCGGGATCTCCGGCAGTCTGCGCGCCGGATCGTACAACACATCCCTCTTGCGGGCGGCGGTCGCGCTTGCACCCGCGGGCGTCGATTTCGCGATCGGCACGATCCGCGGCATCCCGATCTATGACGGCGACGTCGAGACGAACGAAGGGATTCCGGCAACCGCTACCGCGCTCAAGGAACTGATCGCCGGCGCCGACGGCGTGCTGCTGGTGACGCCGGAATACAACAACTCGAT
>JBBDWW010000224.1:0-4320 GCA_040902645.1 Dongiaceae bacterium
GGTCATCTTCATCAACCAGATCCGCATGAAGATCGGCGTGATGTTTGGCAGCCCGGAAACCACGACTGGCGGCAACGCGCTCAAATTCTATGCCTCGGTGCGGCTCGACATTCGCCGCATCGGCTCGATCAAGGACAAGGAAACCGTGGTCGGCAACCAGACCCGCGTGAAGGTGGTCAAGAACAAGCTCGCGCCGCCGTTCCGCGTCGTCGAATTCGACATCATGTACGGCGAAGGCGTCTCGAAGACCGGCGAGCTGATCGATCTCGGCGTCGCGGCGGGCGTGGTCGAGAAATCCGGCGCCTGGTTCTCCTATGACGGCCAGCGCGTCGGTCAGGGTCGCGAGAACGCCAAACAGTTCCTCAAGGAAAACCCGGAGATGGCGCTCGCCATCGAAAAGGCGATCCGGCAGAACGCGGGCCTCGTCGCCGGCGCGATGATGGACAGCAAGCCGAGCATCAGCAGCGGCGACGACGAAACCGACAACCGCGACGGCGTCGAGGAATAACGGCCAGGCGGCATGCTACCGCGCCGCCGCCGATCGCCCCGCTGAACCGCTTACCCGCCTGGATATTGGGACGATAGACCGGGGCCGAAATCAGAACCGCCGCCGTTCCTCCTCCGGCGGCGGTTCGTGGTTTTGCGGTTTTGCATCTAGGATTTGTCTGCGCGGCTTCGACCGCAGCGCCCCGATGCAACGACAGCATCGACGCAGGTAGGCGCCGATTCGGCGGTCGTGCGGCGTAAGTTTTCGCACCCCGCCGCGACATGCGTCGGGTTCAATCATTGACGAGGCATAGTGGAGGAACCGATGGCAACGCAGGCTGAGAAGGGTCGGACATTCCAGGCCCTGCACCAGGAAGGGTGTTTCGTCATTCCCAATCCCTGGGATGCCGGATCGGCGAGGCTGCTCGCCGGGCTTGGCTTTGCCGCGCTCGCGACGACCAGCGCCGGGCTTGCCTTCGCGCTCGCACGGCCGGATGGGGCCAATCGCGTCAATCGCGCGGAGACGGTCGCCAACGCCCGCGCCATCGTCGAGGCGACCGATCTGCCGGTCAGCGCCGATCTCGAGGACGGGTTTGGTGCGCGCCCCGAGGATGCGGCCGAGACGATTCGGCAGGGTGCCGCAGCCGGCCTCGTCGGGGGCTCGATCGAGGATTCGACGCGCGCGGGGAAAGAACCGGTCTATGAGATGGCCCATGCCGCCGACCGCGTCCGGGCGGCCGCCGAAGCGGTCCGGGCACTGCCGTTTCCATTCATGCTGGTCGGGCGGGCCGAGAATTTTCTGCACGGGCGGCCCGATCTCGCCGACACGATACGCCGGTTGCAGGCCTACCAGGAGGCCGGAGCCAACGTCCTCTTCGCGCCGGGCCTGCGCAATCGCGACGAGGTCGCGAGCGTGCTCGCATCGATCGACCGGCCGCTCAATGTGCTGATGGGGCCGGGCGGCGCGTCGGTTGCCGATCTGGCCGCTCTCGGTGTCCGGCGCATCAGCGTCGGCGGCTCGCTCTACCGGGCGGCTTGCGGCGGGTTGATGCGTGCCGCCCGCGAGCTGCGCGAACAGGGCAGCTTCGGCTACACCGCCGATGCGACACCGCATGGCGAGCTGAACACCCTGTTCGGCCAGGACTGAGCGCACCCGGAGACCACAGCCGGCGCCCGACGGCGCTTCTGGACAGGCTTGGCTTGCGCGGGATAGAAGCGGCGCCAACATGAGGGCAGCGCGCGGCGCCTTGGTTTAAGGTCTCGCGCCCGCATCCCGGAACCGGACCATGCAGACCGCGAACGAGATCAGGACGGCGTTTCTCGACTATTTCCGCCGGCACGGCCATGAGGTCGTGCCGTCGTCGCCGCTTGTCCCGCGCAACGATCCGACATTGATGTTCACCAATGCCGGCATGGTGCAGTTCAAGAACGTCTTCACCGGGCAGGAAAAGCGGCCGTATAACCGCGCCGCGACCGCGCAGAAATGCGTGCGCGCCGGCGGCAAGCACAACGATCTCGAGAATGTCGGCTACACCGCGCGCCACCACACCTTCTTCGAGATGCTGGGCAATTTCTCGTTCGGCGACTATTTCAAGGACGTCGCGATCGAGCATGCGTGGAACCTGATCACGAAAGAATATGGGCTTGCGAAGGACCGGCTGCTGGTCACGGTCTATGCGAGCGACGACGAGGCGTTCGATCTCTGGAAAAACATCGCAGGATTGCCGGATGCGAAGATCATCCGCATTCCGACCGCGGATAATTTCTGGGCGATGGGCGATACCGGGCCCTGCGGTCCCTGTTCGGAAATCTTCTTCGATCATGGTGCGCATATTCCGGGTGGACCGCCGGGCAGTCCCGACCAGGACGGCGATCGTTTCATCGAGATCTGGAATCTCGTGTTCATGCAGTACGAGCAGGTGACGCCAAGCGAGCGCGTGAACCTGCCCCGCCCATCGATCGATACCGGCATGGGGTTTGAGCGCATCGCGGCCGTGCTGCAGGGCAAGCACGACAATTACGATATCGACCTGATGCGCGGGCTCATTCTCGCGTCGGCCGAGGCGTCGCACACCGATCCGGACGGACCGCATAAGATTTCGCATCGGGTCATTGCCGATCATCTGCGCGCGAGCTGTTTTCTCATCGCCGACGGCGTGCTGCCCTCGAACGAGGGGCGCGGCTATGTCCTGCGCCGGATCATGCGGCGTGCGATGCGCCATGCGCACAAGCTTGGCGTCACCGAACCGCTGATGTGGAAGCTGGTGCCTGCGCTCAATCGCGCGATGGGCGAAGCCTATCCCGAGCTCAATCGCGCGCAATCGATCGTCACCGAAACGCTCAAGCTCGAGGAAACGCGCTTTCGCCAGACGCTCGATCGCGGCCTGGGCCTGCTCGACGAGGCGATGGCGCCGCTCGGCGAGGATCAGGCGCTGCCCGGCGAGGTCGCGTTCAAACTCTACGACACTTACGGGTTTCCGCTCGACCTCACTCAGGACATCCTGCGCGGGCAGGGCCGCAGCGTCGATCTCGACGGCTTCAACGCGGCGATGGAGCGGCAGCGCGCGGCCGCGCGCAAAGCCTGGTCCGGATCCGGCGAAGCGGCCACCGAAAAACTCTGGTTTGAGATCCGCGACCGCGTGGGTGCCAGCGATTTTCTCGGCTATGCGACCGAAACGGCCGAGGGGCAGATCGTGGCGCTGGTCAGGAATGGCGCCGAGGTCGATGCGCTCGGGACTGGCGATACCGGCATGGTGATCGCGAATCAGACGCCCTTCTACGGCGAGAGCGGCGGCCAGATGGGCGATACCGGCCTTCTTGTGAGTGCCGACGGCGGCGAATTCACGGTCGAGGACACGCAGAAAAAGCTCGGCGATCTCTATGTCCATGTCGGGCGGGTGACCAAAGGCCGGCTCGCGCGCGGCAGCGCGATCGAAATGCGCGTCGATGGCGAGCGGCGATCGGCTCTGCGCGCCAATCATTCCGCGACGCATCTGCTGCACGAGGCGTTGCGCCGCACGCTCGGCGATCACGTGACGCAGAAAGGCTCGCTGGTCGCGCCGGAACGGCTGCGTTTCGATTTCAGCCACCCGAAGCCGATGACCGACGACGAGATCGAGAAGGTCGAATCGATCGTCAATGAACGCATCCGCCACAATGCCGATGTCGATACCTCGCTGATGACACCGGACGATGCGGTGAAGGCGGGTGCGCTCGCGCTGTTCGGCGAGAAATACGGCGACGAGGTGCGTGTCGTCGGCATGGGCGGTAACGACAATTCGAAGAACTTTTCGGTCGAACTGTGCGGCGGCACGCATGTCCGGCGGACCGGCGATATCGGCCTCTTCCATGTGGTGGGCGAGGGCGCGGTCGCAGCGGGCGTGCGGCGCATAGAGGCGGTCACCGGGCGCGGCGCCGAAAGCTACATGCGCGCGCAAGACCGCCTGCTTCACGAAACGGCCGCTGCCCTCAAGGCAACGCCGGCCGATCTGCCGCAACGCGTATCGGCCCTGATGGAGGAACGCCGGCGTCTCGAGCGCGAGTTGACCGAAGCGCGCAAGAAGCTCGCGATGGGCGGCGGATCGGGCGGCAATGCGTCCGTCGACGACACGCTCGAGGCGCGCGAAATCGGCGGCATCAAGTTCGCATCGCGGCTGATGGACGGCGTACCGGCGAAAGAGCTCAAGGGCATGGCCGATGGTCTCAAGAAGCAGATCGGGTCGGGCGTGGTGACGCTGATCGCACGCGAAGACGGCCGTGCCTCGATCGTGGTTGGCGTCACCGACGATCTGACCGACCGGATCAGCGCGGTCGATCTGGTGCGCATCGGCAGCG
>JBBDWW010000225.1:0-28287 GCA_040902645.1 Dongiaceae bacterium
GTTTCCTCGGAATGTTCCACGCAGCCGAGTTCGTCTCGCCGGGGCTCGCGACAGTTATCGCGAACGTGCAACCGATCATCGCCGCGGTTCTCGCGCACGTCTTCCTGGGTGAACGACTGATGGCTATTGGAAAGATCGGCCTGGCGATTGGCCTGGCCGGCATCGCTGTTATTGCTTGGCCAGGCGTCGCAACAGTCCACATCCAAGGCTATTCCTTTGGTATCGCCTACGTCGTTCTCGCCGCGACCGGTGTTTCCATAGGCAATATCGCCATTAAACGCCTCACTGGTCAGGTCGACCCGATCATGGCGATGGGCTTCCAGCTACTCATCGGCGCGGTACCACTGGCCCTCATATCGATGCTGATGGAAGATGTCTCATTGCTGACTTGGTCGACCGAGTTCGTCTTCATCCTCGTGATTTTAGCCGTCCTCGGATCGTCGCTGGCGTTCTGGCTGTGGTTTGAGGCCCTGGAGCGAGTTGAACTCAACCGGGCGAATGCCTTTACGTTTCTGGTGCCAATCTTCGGGCTCACGATCGGTGCCAGTTTCTTCGGCGAACGGCTCGAGGCGGTTCAGGTTGCCGGCGTTGTTTTGGTGCTGATAGGAATTTCGCTGGTGCAAAGAGGCGGCGGTTCAGCCGCACGATCGTAATCAAGTCAAGCACCGGCAATTATCGCCGCTGCGAAATGCAGTGAGCAATCAGTGCGGAGTCACAGCTGCAACAGGGGTGATAGAATGCTTTCTAATCGTGGAAGGACATTACCAATGAGTGGTCCAGCCCCATACATTGCCTCGACACAATTTAGGAGCCGACCGGAGTGACCGGAGATGCTGAAGAATCGATCACTCAGGTAAATGCCGCCCCCAGGATCGGTCCTTGGGCCGAGTAATTGGAAGACGATGATTATAAAGAAATCCAAGGCTGTCTCCCAGATTGAAGCGCGCCGGATCTTGGCCCATCAATGGCGCTACGATCAATGAACACCTCTGATTCTTCTCCTCCGAATCGACAAACTGTCTCGGATCGTCTGAACCAAAACTGCTTTTGCACTACGCTCGACCGTCCATCGCTGTGCGAGGCATTGGAGCGCGAAGCTGGAGATTCGTCGTTCTGTGAGACGTTCATCCACCCTCGGGCCCACCTGTTCTCGAACGTGCCGGTGTTTCTCTCAGCCGCGACAGTCGCCGAGATGCAAGAGATCGTGACGGCTGTCGAGACTACAGCCGGGCTTGCAGCATACAAAGCCGCTGTCCTGTCATGGGCGCCAGAAATTTCACAGCAAAATCATGGCCCGGTTGGCGCATTGATGGGCTATGACTTCCATCTTGGTGAAGATGGACCGAGGTTGATAGAGGTCAATACCAATGCCGGCGGCGCGTTTCTCAACGCCCTCCTTGCAAGGGCGCAACGCGCGTGCTGTGCCAAAATGGAACTGCCACTGACGCAGCCGGCGCGCACCTTCGAGGACGCTGCGTTCCGCATGTTCCAGGACGAATGGGCGCGCCAGCAGGGCCCCGGCACCGTACATCGGATCGCTATCGTCGACGACAGCCCGGAGGACCAATATCTCTATCCCGAGTTCGTGCTGGCGCGGCAAGTTCTGGTCGAGCGCGGTGTCGATGCGGTCATTGTGGACGCCGGCTGTCTGCACTATGAGGGCGGTCGGCTCACGTTCGGCGGAGAAAAAATCGACCTCGTGTACAATCGGGTCACCGATTTTGCATTCGATAGGCCGGAGCACAAAGCGCTGCGGGAGGCTTATCAGGATGGCACGGTGGTCGTTACGCCGAATCCGCACAATCACTCGCTTCTCGCTGACAAGCGCAACCTTTCACTCCTCTCCGATACTGAAATTCTCGAAGCCTGGGGCGTGGAGCCTAGGCTGCGTGCCCTGCTAAAAGCCGTCCCACGCACCGTCGTAGTAACTCCTGGCAACGCCGACGCACTGTGGAAGTCACGTAAGGACTTGTTCTTCAAGCCGACCGGCGGTCACGGCGGCAAGGCAGTTTACCGCGGCGAAAAAGTGACAAAAGGCGTTTGGGCGGGGATTAGGCGCGGGGGTTACGTTGCTCAAACATTTGTCCGGCCGAGCGAGCGCATGATCAGGATCGACAAAGAATTCCAGGCGCGCAAGATAGATGTCCGGCTCTATACTTATGATGGAATGGCGCTTCTAGTGGCGGCCCGCCTCTATCAGGGCCAAACGACAAATTTCAGAACGCTTGGCGGCGGATTTGCCCCCGTGTTGGTGATCTAACGCGGGCCGAATCACTCGAATTGCGCGGAGAACGCTGGATACTAAGTCTTCGAGCTTTGTTTTCGATCTGCGAAGAACAAGTGACCTCTGACGACGGGCTGTTTAACGCGGCCCGTCGTTGGTTCTACGCGAGTCCTATGGCGCTGAAATCTTGAGATCGGTTCCGTGCCATCCTCCGAGAATGCAGACGGCTTGCTCCCAGCTTCCTCCGCTCCGCCAACTCTCCGAATGCGTATTATGCCGCCACGCGACGTGCAGCCGGTCGGAAAGCCGCGATTTCGCAGACTGGAAGACGTTGCGTACAGCGAGAACGTCAGGACGGAATCAGGCGAGCCCGGCGCCCGCAAGGGCGTCCTGCCAGGCTGCTTCCAGCGCGCTACCCGGCTGGAAGGCGCCGCGCTCGATCTCGAGTGCGAGCGTCCACTGCGGCTCGCCCTTCGCAATCTGAACCTGTGTGAACTTCTGCATCAACTCCGCCGCATGCAGGTGACTACCGCTTGCCTGGTGCGCAGCCGCCAGCATCAGCCGCATGTCGTTGTTGTAGAGATCGCTGCTGTCGTTGTCGTCGAACTCCCTTTCGAGCTCGTCGACCGCCCGATCGGGCTCCCCGGCATGATGCAACGCGAATGCGAAGGCCCAGATATGCCATTTGCGGTCGTTGTGGTGGCCTCCTTCCAGCGCGCTCTCGATCATGGCGACGGCGGCGCTTGCCGCGCCCATATAAACGAGGGTTTCCGCGTGATCGACGAGAATGTTGCGGCGCGCATAGGGCGTGACGCCCTGCGCGCCGAGCGCGGCCTGGTAGGATTGCAGTGAGCCCTGCAACGTGGCGGCCCACCCGCCGGATCCGGCCGCGCTTCGCGCGCGATAGCGGTCGACATAGGCGCGCTTCCAGAGCGAATAATAGTCGCGTGCGCCCGTGTTGCCGGAATCAAGTTCGGCATCGAGTGACATCGCATCCTGGATGGCAGTGTCGGCGGCGGCGAGGAGCTGCGCACCGGTTTCGTCGGCGTTCTCCCAGCCGTTGCGCCAGATCTCGACAAAGCCGCGGCCGACCAGCGCCAGATCGCGCACCGCCTTCGCCTTCTGCGCGGTGCCGGCGAGCTTTCTCTGGTTGGCGACGGTTTCCAGTGCGATCCTGCTGGTACGCACCTGGTTCTTCGCGTTGGCGCGAAGAGCAAAGAACATGCTGGACGCCTCAGAGCTCCATGCTGCCATGGAATCCTCCCCCGAATGCGACGTCGCCTTGCGGTCCCATTATACCGGCTGCGCGAACCCCTGTCGCAAGAACCATGCCGGGCCGGTGGCGGGGGTGCGTCCGCGCCGGTCCGGCGCGCGGGAATTCGGCCGCGCGGGCCGATTTCCTGCCGGCGGCGCCGTGTCCAGACTGGTGGCTCTGGGACAGTTTGAAACCGCCGCTCGTCCCGCGGCCGGTTGCGGTCGCGGCGAGCTTCTGGTTGCGGAGCGCCGGCGGCTAGAGTGGGAACAAACGCACGGGCTTGTGACGAGCGAGCCTGCCGTTGAGCGAGGGGATGCCGCTGTGACTTCACGCATCGCAACTTCTGGCGCGCCCGACCTGCGGCTGGCGACGAAGCGGGATGTTTCGGACTATCTCCGGAACGGCGGGTCGCTCGAATGCGCCAGCGTCACGGTCGACCCGCAGCACCTCGATGGTGCCACCGCCGAACTGGCGGCGCTGATCGCCGAGGCGCGCGGTCACCGGGTTCGGCCGGACCCCGATGCTCTGCGGTTCGGCACGCTGCGTCACGACTACGCTGTACTGAAACGAAACGCCGGTGCCCCGCGGATTGGAATCGTGGTAAACCCGCGCCGGCGCTTCCAGGTGTCGGATCGCGCAGCGCTCGACGGGTTCGTCGCGGCAGCGGAACGGCGCGGGATCAGAGCCGATCTTACAAGGCGCGCAACACTTGGTGCCATCGGGCGGTTCGATGCCTACCTGATCCGCGAGGATACCATCCCGGTTGGCGGCGCGGTCTACCGGTTCGTGCACGCTATCGAGAGAGCGGGCCGCACGTCGATCGACGATTTCCGGTCGCTGATCCGCTGCGGCAACAAAGCATACCAGGCGGTGCTGTTCGGACGTATCGGCATCCCGATTCCGAAGACCCAGCTCTGGTTCCGGGAGGACCGGCGGATTGATGCCACGCCGCTAGGCTATCCGCTGATCGTCAAGCGGCCCGACGGCGCGTTCTCGCGCGATGTGCATAAGTGCGAATCGGAACGGGAGCTGCTGGCGACCGGCGCGCGGTTGTTCCGACGCAGCCCGGTGCTGGTGCTCCAGGAGTTCGTCGCGTCGGACTTCGACTGGCGGATCGGCGTCTGCGATTCGAAGCCGATCTTTGCCGTGATGTATCGCTATCCGCCCGGTTCGTGGAAGATCGCCGACTACGACCGGGCAGGGCAGCCGACCTTCGGTCGCGCCGAGGCGGTTACACTCGATGCCGTCCCGTCACCGGTCGTGAAGGCCGCCGTCGATGCCGCCGCGGCCATCGGCGCGGGCCTCTATGGCGTCGATGTCAAGGCGACTGCGAATGGCGTTTGCGTACTGGAGGTCAACGACAATCCCGACATCGACCACGGTGTCGAGGCGGCGCTCGGGCCGGATCGCGTGTACGGAACCATCATCGAGACGCTCGCATCCCGGGCCCGCGTGCTCCCAGACTGAGGCGGCACCAAACCGGACGGCCAATTATGTCCCCCGTTTCGAGCAATGACGTTCTTTGTCAGGTAGGTGCCGGATGCAGTCGATCACCAACAGGAGAGACGGTTCGCTCCCGGTTGCCTCCGCCCATCAGTTTCACGATGCGGCCATTGTGCTCGAGAATCTCAGGCTGCACGAGGCTCGTGTGCAAGGTCTTCAGGCGCTCGAGCGTACCCTCCTCGTCGGCCGCCATAAGACGCGAATAGCCGACCATGTCGGCGGCCAGGATCGCGGCGAGGCGACGCTCAATGAACTGGCTCCCCATGGAAAGGGCGGCTCGTTCGTCGATATGAGCGTCAAGCTGCCGCCGAGCGCGCGCAGAAACAGGAGACGTGAACCGGCAGGTCGGCCCGCGCGGCGGCGAGATCGAGCCGTTGCTTGATCAGCCTGAGCTCGGCGCTCTTGCCGCCCTTGCGGGTGAGGCAATCATGAAGCCCGCGCAGGCTCCAGACATTGTCCGGATGAATCGTGGCGCGGCTCAGCTTGCCGCCAAGCCCCAGATCCTCGCGATAGATCGCCTCTGCCTCGTCGACATGCCCCTGTTCCAGAAGCAGCGCGCCGAGCGCATGCCGCGTCGGCTGGATCCAGCCCCAGGGCTCGTCGTAAAGCAGTCCGTCATCGAGCTCGACGGCGCGACGGAGATGGGCGAAGGCGGCGTCGTAGTTGCCCTTCCGGTACTCAATCTCGCCGTCGAACATCTGCTCGGCGATCGCGAACAGGTCGAGACAGACATTGTTGTGGAGAAGCCGGCTATCGGGAACTTTTGCCCGTGCCGCGAGGAAAAATTCTTGCTCCCGCTCCGCCGCCGGCACATCGCCCAGGGCGGCGTGCGCCACGCCCTTAGCATAATGCATCGACGTCACCGTCACGCAATAGAGCTCGCGGTCCGCCGGCAGTTCTTGCGCGATGATTTCATTCCATTTGCCGAAGCGGATGTAGACATGCTGCTTCATCGGGATATAGCTCTCTATAAAATCCGCCATCGGCGGCGAGGGCAGGCGCAGCAGCTCCTCCGGCGTGGTCTCGATCAACTCATCGGCGGCCGCCAGCGCCGGCTCGTACTGCCCGAGGAACATCGCGCCGTAGATCGCGAAATGGTAATTATGGACCCGGTAGGCGGAATAGAAGTTCAACGCGCCCATATTGTCGTAGTACCTCCGGTCCGCTGCGATGCCGCGCTGGTTGTCGACGACGACATCGTGATATGCGCCGCATTGCACGTCGATATGGGTTGGCATGTGGATCAGGTGCCCGGCATCGGGCACGAGCGTGCGCAGGACATCGCCCGCCCTGAGCGCAAGCTCCGGAAACGGCGACATCTCCATGAGATGGACGTAGAGATGCAGGATGCCGGGATGGCGCATGGCAGCCGGATCCTCCCGCATCGCACGTTCGAGCACTTCACGCGCCTCGACGGTGCCCGCGCCTTCGGCAATGCCGCCGGTCTTGAGATCCCACATCCTCCATGGCGTGCGATTGAGGATCGCCTCGACGAAGATCGTGGCGACGTCGAGGTCGTCAGGATATTGCCGGTAGACCTCGCGCATCGCGTCGGCAAACATGTCGTTCCACGGTTCCTGCGCTTCGATCGTCTCGCGCTGGGGATAGCGGGCGGGCATCGCGTCGATCAGCGCCCGCTCCGGCGGGCTTGCCTTGTTCCTGAGCGAGAGCGCCGCCCGCGTGGCAGCGTACGCAGCCGCGAGCGCGGCTGCCTTGCCGTCGGGATCGAAATGGCGCCATTCCAGATTGTAGTTGGGGCCGGCCGCATAGGCGATTCCCCAATGCGCCATGACGCAATCGGTATCGTGCTCGAGAGCGCGTTTGAAGCATACGATGGCTTCCTCGTGATTGTAGGCGTAGACCCAGACGAGGCCGCGATTGAACCAGAGCTGCGCTTGCGGCGATGCGGTAGCGATCGGACGGCTGTACACGTCGATATTGTAGTAGGTCATGATGCTGCCTCTCGGAATCGATCACGCATGAGCCAAACGGCGCCACCGGCGCCTCGTTACCTGGTGTCTCCGACGCGCTATAATACCATCACAGGCCGTCCTAAATTGTTTCAGGCCGCAGGGGCCCGAATTCGCTGCGAACTCGACAGAGCCCCGAGGAGTATGCCGCGCATCCGGCCCTCCCGCATCAGGGTTTCGGCGACGCCGGAGTCGAATGCGTCCAGTCCGATGACGAGCAGACGGCGGTCAGACATGGAAACTTTCCTGTCCCCGAGCAGTCAGATCTTGGGCGCAACTCTGCCGCGCCGCAGCCAGCGCGTCCAGCAAGCCCCGATCGATCGATCGGTCTCGCAACCGGGCGAATCGTACCGGCAAGGGCTCGAGAAAATGCAGGCCGATGCGTCGGCGAAGACCGAGGCGATCCTGCGCGGCCTGAACGGTCGATATTTCCTCCGCCGGATCGGACTGGGCGATCCGCTCTCCCATCAGCCAGCCGACCTGGTAATAGAAACGCCGAAGATACCGGCGGCGCAGGCGCGATCGGTCGGTATGATGGATGACGCGATTGTCCGGCAGCCAGATGCCGAACTGCCCGTTCTCCAGAAGCGCCTCGATCAGCCGCGTCTCTTCGCCGATCTGAAAGCCGCCGCCCGGCTTTCGGCCGAGCCGGGGATCGAAACGCAGATTGCCGAGTGCGTCGCGCCGGAAGGCGATGTTTGCGCCCCACGGAAAGCCCCATCCCGTGCGCCACAGGCAGCGGGAACCGAATTCCGGTTCGAGATGCACCAGTGCACCGGGTACGACCTCCCGGTAGATCGCCCGACGCTCATCGGCAATGCCGCCGATTTCCGCATGGATCGGTCCGCCAAAGAAGGCGGCGGCCGGATTTGCCCGAAACGCGTCGACATGGTTCGCAAGCCAGGTCGGCGATACAGTCACGTCGTCGTCCGTGAATATCACCCAGGCACCGCTGGCCATCTCGAGAGCCCGGTTTCGTGCGACGGAAAGACCGGGGCGCGGCTCATGAATCAGCCGGATCGGCAAGGAACCGGCATAGTGCCTCGCGACCTCGCGCGTTCCGTGACGACATCCGTTGTCGACGATAAGCAGGTCCCATTCGGCATCGACGGGCGCAGCAAGGCGCACGAGACTGCCGAGCAGCGATTGCAATCGCTCCGGCCTGTCGCGCGTGCATATGGCAATGGTAACGGAGATCATCGGGGTCGATCGAATGGTCATCTTTCGTCACGACGACCATACTCGACGCCGTGCGAATTGTATCGTCACGACCGACGCGTCGTAATGCCGCCGGCCGCTCCAAGGCCGGTTCGCACCCGGTCTCCGGTCGGCCGGGGTGACAATCGGAGCAATGTTCGGGCATCCGGCCCGGCGGCTGGAGACGGCTCGCTCCCCGGTTGCCTCCGCCCCGCCATTTCCGTCGGTCGGCGTCCGCGAATCTGAAACCGGGTCGCGGTTTGTGCGGACCCGAAATCCGGCCGAAAATCCCGATCCGAATCCCCGCTGTCGATCGGCCCTGCAGGGGTGCCGACCTATCGCTCCGTCAACCAACGATCGTCTTCCCTCACCATGACGATGGTCGGCCCCTTGTAAGCCAGCGCATCGCGCAAAGCCGTTTCGAATGCCGCCGCGCTGTCGACCTTGATACCCGGACAGCCGAAGGCGTCCGCCAGTTTCATGAAGTCAGGATTGCGTGGATTGACGCCGATTTCCGGATATTGCCGCTTCCGCATGCCGTCGCGGATCATCGCATAGCTGTCGTTGTTCCATAACACGATCGGGAGAGTGGTTTCCTCCTCTACCGCGGTCGCAAGTTCCTGAACCGTGAACATGAAACCGCCATCGCCGACCAGGGCCACCACGTCCTGCTCCGGGCAGGCGATCTTCGCGCCGATGGCACCGGGCAATGCACAGCCGAGGGTGCCGAACCCGGCCGGATAGAACCAGGTACGGGACCGGTAGGCCGGCATGAATTGTGTTCCGGTGTAAACCAGCTGTGCGATATCGCCCATCACGATGGCATCGTCTGGCAAATTCCGCCGGAGCAGGCTCAGCAGTTTGATGTGCTGTTTCTCGACCGGCGAAAACCCGGCTTTCTGCTGCGCGCGAACCTGTTCGAGTTCCTTCGCCGTGTTCCTGCCGCGTCCGTCGATACCGCGACGCGCCAGTTCCGCCAGCAACAGGTTGACGGCGGCGCCGGCATCGCCCTGGACACCGACGCTCGCCGGAAAACAGTCGTTGAACCGTGCCGGATCGATGTCGATCCGGATCACCTTTCCGTTGATGGGCAGGTCATAGATGAAACTGTCCGCTTCCCCCAACTCGGTGCCGATGGCCAGCACAATATCGGCCGTGCCGAGATAGCTCTGAACGGGGGGGCTGATGACGCCGCCGGTCAGGCTCAGCGGATTGGTGTCCGGGACAATTCCCTTCCCGGCGTTGGAAGAGATGACCGCCATGTTCAGCAATTCTGCCAGCCGCGTCACCCCGTCGCCGGCATCCTGGGCGCCGCCGCCCACCAGCATGACCGGGCGCGTTGCCGTGCTCAAGAGATCGGCCGCCGCCGCGATGCTGGCCTGTCCCGGCACCGGACGATCGGGGATCGCGCGCACGCTCCAGTCGCCCTCGGCACGCATCTCCATCACATCGATCGGTATCGCGATATGAACAGGGCGGGGGCGCCTGGAGCCAAAGACGGTAAAGGCCTGCGCGATCAGTTCGGGAATTTCGAGCGGCGTGTGCACCATCGCGCTGAACGCAGTAAGCGGGGCAGTGATGGCGCAAAGATCGGTCGTTTCATGCAGGCGTCCCCAGCCCTTGCCCTGCGAGGGCAGGTCGTTGGCGCTGGAAATGACCAGCATGGGAACCGAATCGGCAAAGGCCTGTCCCATGGCGGTTGCGGCATTCGTAACGCCAGGCCCGGTGATGATCGTGCACACGCCCGGTCGGCCCGTCGCGCGTCCATAGCCATCCGCCATGAACCCCGCGCCCTGCTCGTTGCGCGGCGTGACATGGCGAATTTTGCTGCCCTGGAGACCGCGATACAGCTCCAGCGTATGTTCGCCCGGAATCCCGAACACGGTTGTCACGCCGTAACCTTCGAGCAGATGAATCAATGCTTCGCCGCAGGTCATTTCGGTCATGCTGTCCTCGGTTCGGGCCCGTTCGTCGGCTGCATCCATGAGATTGCCGCATCGGCGGCGAGGCCGATCGAAGGCGTCTGGAATGAATGCGATCGATTCGAAGAAATGTCGGTGCAAGCGACGTCCATGCCAAACGACTATGCGGCCGGCTTCGGTTAACCGGAGGTTAACCGGGCGGTCCGTTTCGGCGCGGCGACTGGTGCTGGGCGGGCGGCAATGTCGCGATCAGCGGGGCTACGCGCCCGAGTTCGCGTCAGCGCTTGCGGAATCCGCAATTCGCGCAGCACGACCCTGCATTTGACGCTGCGGTCAATCGGTGACCAGCCTCGTCCAGAAACGTTCGTCCATCGATCCGGGGGAAGAAACATGGTCGAGATGTATTTTCCAAAAGATGAGTACGAGGCGCGCTGGGCAAAGGTGCTTGCCAACATGAAGAAGCAGGGCTTCGACACCGCTGTGGTCTGGGGTCGTTCGGCCGGCTCGTTCGATCGCTGCGGTGATGTGCTATACCTCACCAACTTCTATTCGGGCCATTCGGCGCACGAGTACGACACGCCGATCTGGCAGGCGCGCTCCTACGCCGCCGTGATTCTGCAGCAAGGGCAGGACCCGGAACTGCACACCGACGAGGCAGGCTATCCCGAGGATCTGCTCGCCACGCGCCGCCATCGCTGGCACATGGACCCGATCAGGGGCGTGATCGATGCGCTGAAGGCGCGCAAGATCAAAGGCAAGGTCGCTTTGGTCGGGGCCGACACTCTGCCAGTCAAATACTGGCGCCAGCTCGAGAAGGCGACGCCGGAGATCCAGTGGGTCGATGCCGACAAACTTGTACTCGACGTACGACGGAAGCAGAGCCCGCGCGAGCTCGATTGCCTGCGCGAGGGCGGCGAGATCGTGACGCGCGCGATGGACATCCTGATGAAGAACCTCGTCATGGGGAAGACCGAGGCGGAGTCAGTCGGCCTCGCCACGGCCGAGGCGATGAAATATGGCGGTTCCATCGCCTATATCCGCTGCTCGCATGGCGACCGCGCGCAATACTGGACGCGCGATCCCTTGACCGGCTACAGCACCGACCCGGTGAAGCAGGGCGATCTCGTGCGCGCCTGGTTCATGGGCCCGATGAAGGCGGGCTATTTTCTCGATCCTGGCCGCACCACCGTTTGCGGGGCGAAACCGAGCAACGCGCAGCGCGACCTCGTCGAGGGCTGCGTCGCAATCGTCGAAGGCATCATGGCGGCGATGAAGCCGGGGGTGAAGGTACGCGAGCTCGCCCGGATCGGGCGCGAGCTGCAGAAGAAGCATGGCGGGCAGATCGAAGGTGCCGCAGAGCAATGGCCGCTTTTCGGCCATCGTCAGGGGATGTTCTGGGATAGCTGGATTGGCGACGAGATCACCGATGCGGACGACGTGTTCGAGGAGGGCACCGCCTGCAGTTCGGAGACCTTCCTCATCCACGAGGGCGTGGGTCTGGCCGGTTTCGAGCAGAACGTAATCATCACCAGGACGGGCGTCGAGATCCTGACCAAGACGCCGATGATCTTCTGGTAGGTTTGGGATCCGGCGCGGGAGGCTACGGTCGAGCGGGGTCGTTAAAATTCGCCCTTCATTTCAACGGGTTTTCGATTTGTATCCACCTGATAAAACTTCGCCCAGCTGTTGGTGAGGGAGAAAAGCGCCGGCTTCCCGATGATTTTCGCCAATCCGCTGGGCAGAGAGAAATGGCGCCGATTTGAAAAATAGGGGTAGTATTTCTTGTAGTCTTCATCGGCGATGCCGAGAATATTTCGAGCGGCGAAACTTCCTGAAAACGCCGCCCAGGGCAGTCCGACAATACCCATAATGAATTGCAAATGCGGTTGGGTCGGTGGCTTGACGATCATCGGAAGCAAATCTCGAGTCGTGTCGATGAGCCCCGGCCAGAACTGGATGAACGACAAATCCCGCAAGGACGGGAAATGAGATTTGAAATCGGCGATCACCGTTTTTATGATCGTGTGCTTGTTGTAGGCGTTCGGCAGAAACGTGGTTATGGGGCCGCCGCCGCCGAGCAGGAGCCGATTGTCGCCCGTCAATCTGAAATAAGAATAGACGAGCTTCGAATCCCAGCATTGCATCTGCGTCCCGCCCGGGAACAGCAGATTGAGTTCCTTGTCCGTCAATGGTTCGGTGACGCTCAGGAAGGTCTGGGCGTGAAAGATTTCTCCGGCCAGAGGACTGATGGATTTGTCCAATTTGTCCACGGCGACAATGATGCGATCGGCGGTTACGCTGCCTGCGTGGGTGTAGACAGTGTGATCATCCAGCCGCTCCATCTCGGTGCTCTCAAAGACCTGCATGCCGTTGTCGATGAAAACGTCTTTGAATCCCTGCAGACAGAGCAAAGGGTTGACGCCGTAGGTGCCGGTGTAGCGAATCCCGGCGGTGTAATTCTCGGCGCAGAGAACGGTTTTTAGTTCGCTCTCGTCGTAAACCTGCTGATCGGTGAATCCGACGCTCTCTCTGCATTCGAACTCGGAAGCGACCGCTTCCTTCCCGCTCTTGCCGAGGCCAAGAAAAAGCGAGTCCTGCTCGAGCAGTCCGCATTCGATGTTGTTTTTTCTGATGGCCTGCACGATACGCTCGATGCCGCGACAGGGCATCTCCCAGATTTCACGGGCGGGTTCGGTGCCAAACCGGCGGACCAGCTGATGCAATTCCAGTTCGCTATCGGGGGTAAGAAATCCGGCGCTGCGGCCCGAGGAACTTCCACCGAAAATGTTCTTTTCGATCATCACGACGCTCAGTCCCTTGTTCAGGAACTCCGCCGCCGCGCTGACGCCGCTGAATCCGCCACCAACGATCAGGACGTCGCACTTGATGTCTTTATTGAGCGGCGGGCAATGCTTGAACTGCTTCACCAGCAACGTGGTGAACCACCAATCCTGGTTGATCATGGCGCTACCTCTTGAAACGATAAACGTGGAATTGAATGCCGCAATTCATAACGATACGAACCAACAGCGCATCGGGAGGATGGCTTGCCGCTCACAATCTGCCTCCTGAAGCCCCGCCGAGGCCCTGCGAATCCGGAATGCGCGCAAGCGCCGCGTCTTCCGGGAAGGGATAGAGCATTTCGATTGCCCGATCCAGCAGGCCCAGTTCGCGACGCAAAGAAGCGTGGCGACTCTCCGGCAGGGTCTGGATGAGATTTTCGGTCATCGCACGCAGTCGCCGCGCAATCTGAAAATTCCCCGCGCCATACTGCCGTATTTCGCTGTAGGCGAGCTGCACGAAGTCGTCCCAATCCGGCGTGCGGAATCATCCGGAGCCGCCCGTTCCGGTCGGAAACCGTGCTGTCGTGAATCCTCAGTTTGCGGCGGCAGGGCGATCTCAGCTAACGGTGCCGGTTGGTCTGTGCACGCCGCTCTTATCTTTCGTTCATTGACCAGTGCCGGCCGCCGGTCCGGGCCGAACCCTAGTGTAGCAACCGGGACTATGTCATCGGCCGACCGGATTGCGGCAGTTTGCTCTGGTTCATCGCTCCGCCATCCCCGAATCGAAATTTCATCGCGCGATTAACGACGGAGGGGCGCACCGTTCTTCCAAGGCCACCATTGACGTTGCACGTCCCGTCTCGCGGAAACGATGCCGGCTTTGCTATAATGCGTTATACGAATCATGGTTACGATTTCGGGGTGGGGGTCACGCTTCGCGATGGGGGAGATCATGACGTCGTTTGCAGGCATACGTTCCGGGTTTAAAGGGCTCGGGGTCGGTCCGCTGGCGTTCGTCGCTGTCGTCCTGATGGCGCTGCCGGCCCGAGCGCAGGAGAGTGCGGTCGATAGCGGCGACACCGCATGGATGCTGACGTCGACGGCGCTCGTGATCATGATGACGGTGCCGGGCCTGATACTTTTCTATGGCGGGCTGGTGCGCAAGAAGAATGTGCTCGCCACGTTCGTGCAATGTTTCGCAACCTGCGCATCGACATCCATCGTCTGGATGGTTGCCGGTTACAGCCTTGCCTTCAGCGAAGGCAATGCCTTCATCGGCGGCTTCGGCGCGCTGTTCCTTAACGGTATGGAAGTCGATTCGACCGTGGGCACGATCCCGGAATCGGTCTTCATGACGTTCCAGATGGCCTTCGCCGTCATCGCGCCCGCGCTGATTACCGGCGCTTATGCCGACCGTATGAAGTTTTCCGCCATGCTCGTCTTCAATGCGCTCTGGGTGCTGGTCGTCTACGCGCCGGTCTGTCACTGGGTGTGGGGCGGCGGCTTCCTCGCGGGCGACGGCGTGCTCGACTATGCGGGCGGCACCGTTGTCCATATCAATGCCGGTGTGGCGGGCCTCGTTGCCGCGCTCGTCATCGGCAAGCGCCTGCGTTATGGCAGCGAACATTTCCCGCCGCACAGTCTGGTGCTGTCGATCGTCGGCGCTGCCCTGCTCTGGGTCGGCTGGTTCGGCTTCAATGCGGGCTCGGCGCTCGCCGCGGACGGGCGCGCGGGCATGGCGATGGCGGTGACCCAGATTGCCGCCGCCGGCGCCGCGCTGTCGTGGATGGTCGTCGAGTGGATTCTGCGCGGCAAGCCGAGCGGGCTCGGTCTCATTTCCGGCGCCGTGGGCGGTCTGGTCGCGATCACGCCGGCGGCCGGCTTTGTCGGTCCCGTCGGTGGTCTTGCCATCGGCCTGATTGCGGGTGCTGCCTGTTACTGGGGCGCGAATGCGCTGAAACGCCGGCTTAAGTACGACGACTCGCTGGACGCGTTCGGCATTCACGGCATCGGCGGCATCGTCGGGGCCGTGCTGACCGGCGTCTTTGCGACCGAAGCGGTGGGCGGCGTTCCGGGTCTGATCGAAGGCAATGCCGGCCAGGTTTTGCAGCAGCTCTGGGGCGCGGCCGTTACCATCGCCTATTGCGCGATCGTTACCTGGGGGCTGCTGTTCCTGATCGGCAAGACGATCGGCCTTCGTGTCGACGAAAAAGCCGAGACGATCGGCCTCGATATTTCGCTGCATGGCGAACGCGCGTACGAGATGTAAGCGGGGGAACGGGACATGAAGTACGTTATTGCCATCATCCAGTCGCACGTGCTGGAAGAAGTCAGGGATGCCCTGGTCGCCCTCGACATCACGACGTTTACGGCGATCGAGGTACGCCGGTTCGGCGGCAGCGAGGAACATACCGAGTTCTATCGTGCCGCCGAGTACAGCGTCGGTTTCCTGCCCAAGACCAAGATCGAGTTCGCGGTGTCGGATGATCTCGCCGACAGGGCGGTGAAAGCGCTGCGCGATGCGGCCACCACGGGCAGCACCGGCGACGGGCGGATCTACGTGCTCGAGCTGGCGAAGACGGTGCAGATCAGAACCGGCAAGGCCGACGCCGACGTTCTCGCGCTGTAAGAGCCGGGTTTAAACCGCGACGTCCGTTCGATCGCGGCCATTCATCGCGCGAGCTGCTTCTCGCGCTGGCGCGAGAGTTCGAAACCGCGATAGCCGTCGCGCGCGATCTTGTCGACCTCCTCGACATACTGCGGGAAGCCGATATACGGCGCGAACACGCGCGGCTTGCCTGGAATGTTGGCGCCGAGATACCAGCTATCGCAGGAGGGATAAACCGACGCGTTGGCAATGTCCTGCACATGGCTGACCCAGTTGTTTTCGGCCTCTAGCGTTGCCTCGATTCGTTCGTGCCCGTGATCGCGCATGTAACCGATGCAATCGGCAATCCATTCGACATGCTGTTCGATCGCCGGAACCATGTTGCTCAGGACCGACGGGCTGCCCGGGCCGGTGATGGTGAACAAATTGGGGAAGCCGGCGAGTGCCATGCCGAGATAGCTGCGCGGGCCATCAGCCCATTTCTCCGCGAGGGGATAACCGTCTTTGCCGCGTACATCGATCCGCCGGAGCGCACCGGTCATGGCGTCGAACCCGGTCGCCAGAACGAGCGCGTCGACTTCGTAGAGCCGGCCCCCCGTCCTTACGCCGTTCGGCACGATCTCGTCGATCGGCGCCGCGTTGACATCGACCAGCGTGACGTTCGGGCGGTTATAGGTCGCAAAGTAGTCGGTATCGACGCAGAGCCGCTTGCAGCCAGCGATCGTATGGGGGCAGAGCAGAGCCGCCACTTTCGGGTCCTTGACGGTCTGGCGGATCTTGCGGCGGATGAACTCCGCAGCGACGTCATTCGCTTCGATCGTGTCGAACAGATCGGCATAGGCGGCTAGAAACGCAATGCCGCCATTCGCCCAGCGCGTTTCGAATTCGCGCTCGCGCTCTTCGTCGGTCACCTCGAATACCGACTTCACGCCGACGGTAAACAGGATGCCGGCGCGGCCCTGCCGAGCGCGGTTCCGGAACGCCGCATAGTTGGCCTTGATCGCTGCCTGCAGTTTCGGGTCGAGCGGATGATTATGTGCGGGAACGCTATAGGCGGGGGTGCGCTGGAAAACATAGAGATTCTTTGCCTGGCGCGCGATCATCGGAATGCTCTGGATTGCCGAGGATCCCGTGCCGATGACGCCGACGCGCTTGCCTGTGAAGTCGACCTCGCGATGCGGCCATTCGCCGGTGTGATACTGCTCGCCCGCGAAACTGTCGAGGCCCGGAATGTTCGGAACGTTGCGCGCCGAGAGGCAGCCGGTCGCCATCACGCAATATTGCGCGCTCACCCGGCCGCCATCGTCGGTCTCGATCAGCCAGCGCCCGGCCGTCTCGTCATAGGTCGCGGCGGTGACGCGCGTGTTGAGCTGGACGTCGCGACGCAGATCGAACCGGTCGGCGACGTGATGGATGTAGCGCAGGATTTCCGGCTGCGCGGCATAGCGTTCGGTCCATTCCCATTCACGCTGCAGCTCGTCGGAGAACTGGTAGGAATATTCCATGCTCTCGACGTCGCATCGCGCGCCCGGATAAGCGTTCCAGAACCAGGTGCCGCCGATGTCGCTGCCGGTTTCGTAAACGCGCACCGAGAGGCCCATCGTCCGCAGCCGATGGAGCATATAGAGCCCGGCAAAGCCCGCGCCGACGACGACGGCGTCGAACGCCTTTGACGGTCTGGAATCGGATGGGTGCTGCTGGTCCGGCATGTCGCCTCCGCTGAGAGGTCCACAAATTAGCCCAATCGCCACAAGCCTGCCAAGACCGCGGAATCCGGCGATTTTCCCGAAAACGTTAGCGGGCGGCCGCCACGCGCTTCACACGCTGCCGCTCGGCACTCGCCTCCAGCACCAGCGCCGCCCAGCGATCGGAAATCCCCCTGCCGAACCGGTTAGCCGCCGCGAGGTGGCGATCGAGCTCGGCGGGCAGATTCTCGATCAGCGTCTGGCCGCGCGCGCCGAGATTCTTCGGCACGAGATACGACCCGCGCTCCATCAGTTTGTCGAGCGTCGGCCGCGTGAACTCGAAATGGCACTGAAACCCGTAGGTGTGGGGACCCATCCGGAACGCGTAATGGGGCACCCGATCGGCTTCCGCGAGCCAGACCGCATTGTCGGGCAGCGCAAAGCAGTCCTCGTGCCAGCAGAAAATCTTGCTGGCGCCTGGCTGCGGACCGAAGAGGGAATCGGACGCGGCATCCTCGCGTGTCCGGACATCGACAAAGCCGAACTGCAATTCGCCGACGCGCCGGACCTCGGCGCCGAAGGCATGAGCGACGACCTGTCCACCGAGGCAGACACCGAGAACCGGCCGGCCGGTGTCGTGGAATTGATGGACCAGATCGGTCATGTCGGCGAACAGGGCCGCATGCGCCGGATCGGTCACGCTTTGCGGCCCGCCCATAATGACCAGCCCGTCGGCATCGAGCTCGCGCGGGGTTGGGCGTCCGCCTTCATGCGGGTAGACGATATGGATGTCGATGCCGCGCGCCGCGAGGCTTTCGCCAACAAGATCGGGCGGGTCCCAACGATCGGGCACCAGCGCGAGAACAGATGTCATCGGGCACCGCCGGCGCCATAGCGCGCTTCGTACTTCTTAATGGCGGACGTAAAACATTCGATCGGCGCGCGCACGATTCCGGCGCCGATCTGTCCGCCGTCGCGGCCTGCGACGCCGATATCCATCGCCGGCAGCACGCCGGTCTCAACCACGCGGAAAATGTCGATGCCGGTCGGCGTGCCTCGATAATTCATCACCGGAATATGGTAATGCGGGTTTTCGCCGATCGTGATCCGGTAGAGTTCCTCGTTGCGGTCGATCATCGCCTTCGCCGAACCGCCCTGATATTTCTGCAGCGCCGGCGCGCAGGCCTGGGCGAAGCCACCGAGCCCGATCGTCTCGCAGATGATGCTCTCGCCGCCCATCCAGGTAATCTCGTCCTCGGTATGGCCGTCGAACAATTTCGCCTGAATCTGCGGGAACGGCCCGGTGATCCACTCGTCGCCGAGTCCGCTTACCCGGATGGCGAAACCGCGGCAGCTGATCACCATCGCGGTCACCATGCTAGCGCCGTCGACCTTGTGCGCAGCATCGGCGCTCGCCTTCGCAGCCGCCATCGACAAGCGCAGGAAGAAATAATGGTCCTCGGTCATCGCCTGCACGGCGCGCTTGACCGAATCGCGTTTCGTCGCCGCCATGTCGATGAAATGCGGCAAGAGCTCTTTGGCGAACAGCATCGCGGACGCCGTGTTCCGGCTGTGCAGTTCGTCGCCCATATGCAGCGCCCGCGCCATCAAGGGCTTCAACGGAACGCCGCCGGCCGCGCGAATCGCCTCGGCGATTACCGGCGCGACCTCGTTCTGAATGAAAAGCAGCCGATCATGGACGCCCTGATCGTAGACGCCGTAATTCAGGCGTCGCGGATTCGTGCCCTCGTAGAAATTGCAGTAACCGGTATTGCCGAAAGCCCGGTTTTCCACGACGAACACCGGCATCGAGGCCGTGTAGATGCCGGCCAGCGAACCGACGCAGCCGAAATCGTGACAGCCGCCGACCTTGATCTTGCCGGCATCGAGCTTGCGGATCGCGTCCTCGCGATCGGACGCCAGGCCTTCGAACAAGGCGCCGCCGATGATCGCGTCGCGCTGTCCGCCGATGTAATCCGGCCACGGCATCGGCGGGCCGGAGGTGAGCACCATGTCGGGCCTAAGTCCCGGTGCGACATCGATGGCGGGACGCACATCGACGACGACCGGCTCCGCGGCGCAGAGACGGTCGAAGGCTTCCTGGTTGGCGCGAGTACGATCAACGGACATCATCAGACCTCACAAGATGGCAGCATGAACGCGACACCCCGGCGTTAAGCCGGGCCGACACCATAAACGCGGATGTTGATCGTCGCATCCGGTACGACAGATACATCAGGTCGCAACCATCTCGACGGTTGACTGGCCAAAGCCGGCGTGTATCATTGGTCTACAATATCGACCATTGGTCCAAAACACAAAACCGCTGGTTACCGACGCAGATATGGCCCGGCAATGCCAGCCAGAGTGGCGAAACGAGGTTGCGGCTTCCTGCCCGCGAGCTCCGATCGCTTCTTCCACCGTCGACTGCAGGACGGGGTGACAGGGAGTGGGATGATGCACAGGAAATCCATCAGTTTCGGTTTCGTTGCAACGGCAGTCGACAATCCCGGCACGAGCGATGCCGAGATGTACAAGGGCCTGTTGGGCGATTGCGAGCATAATCTCAGGCTCGGCCTGACCACCGCCTGGCTGATCGAGCATCATTTTTCGGATTACTTTCCGACGCCAAATCCGCTTGCGCTGATGTCGAACATCACCGCGCATTTCCCGGAGCTCGGTCTCGGGAGCTGCGTCCTGGTGACGCCCTGGCACAATCCGCTGCGGCTGACCGAAGATATCGCACAGCTTGCCTCGCTGACGGTTGCGCCGCTGCATCTCGGCATGGGGCGCGGCACCGCCAAGGCCGAATACGATGCGTTTTCGATCGAGATGGACGAGGCGCAGCAGCGGTTCAAGGAAACCTGGGACGTCATCCAGCTCGGTCTGTCGGGCGCGAAGTTCGACTATAACGGACAGTACATCAAGGTTCCCAAAGAGGTCGTAGTCCGCCCCGTTCTGACGGATGCGCGCCGGAAATCGATCCATTTCTACGGCGCCATCGGCAGCCCGGGCACGGCCGAGCGGATGGCCGATATGGGCCTGCCGCCGATGTGCACGTCGATCGGCAATTATGAGGCGCAATGCGAAACGCTGCGGCTCTGGCGCGCTCGGGCCGTTGCGACCGGTCTCGGCACTGATTTCCGTTTCCCGATCATGATCAACTGCGTCATAGGCGATACCACGGAAAAGGCGGTCGAAGAGGCCAAGACCTATATCCCGCGTTTCATGCAGGCGCAGGTTGACCATTACGAGGCCGACAAGGACAACTGGAAGAACCTGCAGACCTACAAGGCCTGGAGCGGAATCTTTGCGGGCATGAAGGATCGCTGTAATCCCGAATCGATCCCGGCCTGGTGCCAATGGCAGCTTGTCGGCGATCCCGAAACGGTCGCGAAGAAGCTGCAGCTCTTCATCGATGCGGGCTTCGATACGTTCCTCATCCATACCGCGACACCGGGCGTTCCGAAGGAACCGCGCCGGCGCTGGATGAGGCGGTTCTCCGAGGAAGTCATGCCGCGCTTTGCCGGCGATCTCGAGGTCGGCATCCGGCTCGCCTCCTGAGATCGCGCCGATACAGAACGTTCCATGACGTGCAGGACTCCAATATGACGCTGCATCCGAAACTCAAGGAAGTGCTCGCGCTGCCGCCCGATCCGAACGAGATTCCGGTCGAGATCATGGCGCCAGCCGATGCGCGGACCAGTTTCGACAAAGACCTGAAGGGCGTCGACGGACTCAAGCCGGATGTTTTCCGGATTTCGGACGGTCGCGTGCGCGGCGCGGCCGGCGATTTGGCGATGCGCGTCTACGAGCCGGCGGCGGGCACGTCGCGACCGTCGCTCATCTATTTCCATGGCGGCGGTTATATTCGCGGCTCGCTCGAGACGCATGATTCGTCCTGCCGGATCATCGCCAACAATTCGCAGGCGGTCGTATTTTCGGTCGACTACCGGCTTTCGCCCGAGGCGAAATTCCCTGTGCCGCTGGAGGATTGCTATACGGCGACCGTCGATATCGTATCGCGGGCGCGGGAATTCGGGATCGATCCCAAGCGCATTGCCGTGGGTGGCGACAGCGCCGGCGGCAATTTCGCCGCGGGGGTTACGTTGCTCGCCGCCGAACGCGGTGGGCCGGCGCTCAAGTTCCAGCTTCTGATCTATCCGAATGTCGATCTCGGTGCGCAGACCGAATCGATCCGGTTGTTTTCCAAGGGCTACTTTCTCAATTCGATGCCGTTCTACATCGCGTCCTATACGAAGGGACCGAAAGACATCGAACATCCTCTCTGCTCGCCGCTGCGCGCCAGGGATCTGTCCGTCGTGCCACCCGCTTATGTGTTGACCTGCGGGTTCGATCCGTTGCGCGACGAGGGCCAGGCCTACGCGGCGCGCCTCAAGGAGGCCGGCGTTGCGGTCGAGCAGGTCTGCTACGACGACATGATTCACGGATTCCTGTTGCTGCGTGCACTGCTGCCCGAGGCCGATGAGGCGCTTGCCGCCTGCGGTCGCGCGGTCGCGCGTGGTCTCGCCGCTTAAGTCAGTCGCATTGGTACCGGTGATGCGCGCGAGCTTCGTCGAAGGCGTCGATTTTACCAAACGGGCGGCGGTCATTACCGGTGCCGGTGGCGGCATGGGCCTGCAGATCTCGCGCGATCTTTTGCGCCTCGGCGCCGACGTGCTGATGCTCGACGTGAAAGCGCGGCCCGACGGGATCGATGACGGGCCCGGCGAGGCGGTCTACCTGCCGACCGACATTACCGACGAAGCCGCCGTCGCATCGGCGATCAACGGATTTTTCGCGAAGACCGGGCGGCTCGATTACCTCGGTAACATCGCCGGGCTCAATATGTGGGACCTCGATGGATCGGTCGTCGACGGCCAGCGCGAGGCCTGGGATCGGACCATCGATGTAAACGTGACGGCGATGCGCCATACGCTGCGCCACGCGATACCGTTGATGATCCGCAGCGGCGGCGGATCGGCGGTTCAGGTCTCAAGTATCCAATGCGTGCGCGGCGATCCGATGCCGCAGGACGCCTATCAGGTTTCGAAGGCCGGCGTGCTCGCCTTGTCGCGATCGATTGCCATTCAGTTTGCCGAGAAGGGCATTCGATCGAACGCGATCCTGCCGGGCGTGGTCGTGACACCGATGCAGGCGCGGCTCGACAACAATGCCGAGATGCGCCATCGGGTCGAGGATCTGGTGCCGCTGCGACGGATCGGCGACGCACAGGATATCGCCAATCTTTGCCTGTTCCTGTTTTCGGATCTGTCGTCTTACATCACGGGCACGGAGATCGTCCCGGACGGCGGCATGCTCGCGCTACCCCCCTACGCCGCGCTCGCGAAGGCTTGATCCAACCGACGATCGCTTAGCGCCGGTGCCGGTCGAGAAAGTTCGTCAGCACAGAGAAATACTCGTCCGGGCATTCGTAATAGGGCACGTGCGAAGCGTTGCGGTAGACGTGACACTCGGCGTTCGGCAGTGCCCGCGCCGTCCGCATGGCGCTCGCCGGCGTCACCTCATCATGGAAGCCCGCATTCACCAAAGCCGGGATTTTTAGCCGATGCAGATCCTGGAGCCGGCTCCAATATTGCAGATTACCGTCGAACACGAACGTTCGCGGGCCCAGTAGCGTGAGCTTGACCTGGCGATTCCAGTCGCCGAATGATCGCAGCAGCGGCTCCGGCCATTGCTGCAGCCGGCAGCTGTGGCGGTATTCGAGCAGGGTCAATGCCGCCTGATATTCCGGATGATCGAATGTGCCCTCGGCCTCGTGACTTTGCATCATCGCGACTGTTTCGGCGCCGAGGGCTGCACGCAGCCGGCGCGATTCGGAAACCTGGAACTGAGTATCGGCAAAACTATTGTCGAGGATAAGCGTGTTCAGCGCGTCCTGATGGTCCAGCGCATATTCGACGGCGAGCATCCCGCCCCAGGAATTGCCGAGCAGGTTGATACGGCCGAGCCCGAGCGCCTGCCGGATGATCTCAACCTCCTCGGCATAGCGTCTGATCGTCCACAACGACGCGTCGTCGGGCCGGTTGGATTTGCCGGTGCCGAGCTGGTCGAACGCGACGACGCGGTAGCCCGCCTCGACCATGCGGATCATCGGCTCACGCAGATAATCGCAGGAAATGCCGGGGCCGCCATTCACCAGCATTAGGACATGCGGCGACGTGCCGTAGCTGTAGGTGACGACGCGATGCCCGGCGACTCCGACCGGAACGATCGCATCGGGTTCGCGCGTGTACCAGCCGGGCTCGGTCATTCGGGTGATCGGTTCGAGTGGATCAATGGCCGGCGAGCGTCGGACGCGGTGGCCGCATCGACGCGAGTTGCGGCGGGACCGGCCGCGGCCAGACTCGCGGGAACACCGCCGAATCGAGCCGTCCGCCATCGGTCACGCCTGGTACCGGCAGCGGCGGCATGTTGCGACCGGGCCGGATCGTATAGCGTGCGTCGTCGCCAGCCCACATATAGGCCGCCACACGACGGCGGCCGCCGCCGGTCACAGTCCCGCCCGGCGAGCCATGCAGCAGCGCCGCATGAAACACCAGACAATCGCCGGGCATCACATCCCATGCGCCGATCGGCCAGTGCTTGCGGATTTCGCTTTCCCCCGGCAGCAGCGGCAATCGTTCGTCGTACTGATAATTGGCCGACGGCGTCGCCTGGACCGGCCGATAGAGCACGTCGCCGAGATGCGAGCCGAGCGCGATCTCAAGCGACATTTCGCGCGGCATCGGATCGGTCGGTACCCAGATACGCACGATCTGATGGCCGGAAACACTGAGATACGGCAGATCCTGATGCCAGGGCGTCGGCAGAACGACGCCTTCATCCTTGATGAAGTACTGGTCCAGAAAGAAATTGACGGTCTCCGACTCGAGAATCGTCGCGGCGATTTCACTGACCGGTGAATCCATCGCAAAGTCGTAGAATTCGGGAATCGCCCGCCAGCGATCCTGTTCGTTGACATAGCGACCTTTGCCGCCGGCCGGCCGCTCGATCAGCGCATCGGGTCCGAAATTGCTTTCCAGCGCGTCGAAGCCTCTTCGCAGATGCGCAATCCATTCCGGCGACACAATGCCACGCAACACGGTCGCGCCATCGCGCCGAAAGGTTTCGCGCTCTTCCGCGGAAATCGCGCGCATGAGGGCCGTTTGGTTTTCCGCCGCCTGCGGCGACGAAGCAATGTTTCCGCCGGGGGAAGACATGGCGCCGGACGTTTCCGGTGGCGAATCTGGAATCATTATCTTGACACCTTATCGAAGCCGATTAGGATCATGGTCTAATGATAAGCCCATTGTGCGTTGCCCGGGCAAGCATGACAATACTCTGCCTGCCAATTCGGCCGTAAAACAGGGGGGAGGGTTGGCGAATGTTCGGCAGTTTATCGCTTCCGTCGGCCGCTCTTGACGATGCGGACGAGCAGGCCGGCATTCTGGCCGTCAATTCCGTCAGCAAACATTTCGGCGGCGTGTACGCGCTCCGGAACGTCACGCTGCAATGTCGGCCGGGCGAAATCGTCGGGCTGATCGGGCCGAACGGCGCCGGCAAGACGACGTTGATGAACGTCATCAGCGGCGTTGTCGTGCCCAGCAGCGGTACCATCACCTTGTTCGGACAATCGCTGACCGGCGCGACGGCGTCGCGCTGCGCGATCGCCGGCGTCGGCCGCACGTTCCAGAACATTCGCCTGTTCGGCCAACTGACCGTGCGCCAGAACATCGAAGTGGCCCATACGACCTGTGCGGCGCATCGCGCGGCGCGGGTCGAAATGATCAGCATCGAAAACATCATGGAAGAACTTGGTCTTGCCGATCTGGCCGACCGGTTCGCCAACGAGCTGGCCTATGGCTATCAGCGGCGCCTCGAGATCGCGCGTGCGCTGGCGCTGGCCCCGGACATCCTGCTGCTCGACGAACCGGCGGCCGGCATGAACCACAAGGAATCCGACGCACTTATCCTGTCTGTGCGCGGCATACGCGATAAGTACGGCTGCGGCGTGATCATCATCGATCACGATATGCGTTTCATCATGAAGGTCTGCGAGCGCATTTCAGTCCTTCATCTCGGCGAAGTCATTGCAGAAGGAACGCCGGAGGAGATTCAGTCGAATCCGGCGGTGATCGAAGTCTATATCGGTGACAGAAGAGAGGGCGTGGCCAACTGACCGAACCGGTCGCGGCCGAACGTCCCGGATTGTTTCAAACAGGAGGAACAGGGAATCATGTCGCAACGTATCAATTTCGTATCCATCGCTTCAGCAGTCGCATTGGTAGCGTCTGTTGGCGCGGCATCGGCGCAGGAAGCCATTCGTTACGGCGCGGGCCTTAGCCTTACCGGCGACTGGGCGCCCGTGACACCTGGCGGCGGCATGCAATGCATGGCCGAAATCATCAACGAAGGCGGGGGCATTCTCGGTCAACCCCTCGAAGTAGTCATTCGCGATTCGCGCAGCGATCCGCAGCTCGCGGTAACGCTGGGTCAGGAATATCTCGATGAGGGCGTTATCGCCCTAACCGGAACACCGGCGTCCGACTCACTGATTCCGCTGACGCAGCTCGCGATGGAGTATGGCGTGACGGTGTTCTCGGCAGTCAACACGCAGGTCGAAATGTTCCAGATCGGCGACGAATCGACCTTCATGACTGCCTCGGTACCCGATCCATACAATGCAGCCGCCGCCGCGGAGGTTGCTTATGCCAAGGGCGGTCGCACGGCACTGCTGCTCGTTTCGAAAGACTATGCAACCTGGACCGAGATGCTTCCGGAATGGTTCGGCGAGACCTTTGAGCGTCTTGGCGGTACGGTCGTCGGTCGCCTCAACCATTCGGTCGGAACGACCGACTGGTCGCCGCAGATCACCGAGATCAAGGCGATGGATCCCGTGCCGGACGTGATTCACATTTCGTCGGTCAATCCGGACGTCGGCATTCTCATCCGCCAGCTGCGCGCGGCCGGTATCAACTCGATGGTGTTCGGTTCCGACGGGTTCGACGACATCACGCTGGCGGATGTCGCCGGCGGTGCAGCGAACGTCGATGGCACGGTCTTCTTTGCGACACATGGCTTTCCGGTCGAAGGCAGCAAACTCGATCAGTTTTACAAGGACTGCACCGAGCGCGGTTATGAAGTTGCAAGCGTGTTTTTCGGACTCGGTGGCGATGTCATGCTGCTGCTGAAGCAGGGTATCGAACTCGCGGGATCGACCGATCCGACGGCGGTGCGCGAAGCACTCTACGCGGCCGATTCGCTCGAGGGCCTCACGTCCGAGACCTTCGTCTACAAAGGCGGCCCCGGGTTCCCGGTCAAGAAGGTGGCCGTTATCGGCTTCAAGGATGGCGAGCGGGTGCTCGAGTGGTTCGAAGTGCCGGCCTGGGTGCCCTACTTCTAGTACATTCGGGTTGTAATGCCGGATTGCGTTACGGGCCGACGGCGCGTTCGTCGGCCCGTGACATCCGGCTTCCCTTCATTGGACGGCGAAATCGGTCATGCTCGAGGTTAGCGATCTGTTTGTCCGCTATGGTCGCATCGAGGCGGTGCGCGGCGTATCGCTGACGGTCCAGGGGGGCGAGATCGTCGCATTGCTCGGCCCGAACGGGGCCGGCAAGACCTCGCTGATTTCCGCCATCATGGGCCTCGTGCCGCCGGCCGCCGGAACTGTCAGGTTCGAAGGGAAGGACGTCGCCCGTCTCGATGTCGAGGATCGGGTTCGTGCAGGCATGACGATGACTCCGGAGGGGCGTCATATTTTCAGCAATCTTACAGTCGCCGAGAACCTGATGCTGGGAGCGGCGACGCGCAAGAAAGCCGGCGAGACAAGCGAGGATCGCGAGAAAATGCTGGATATGTTTCCGGTTCTGCGAGAGCGCTATCGGCAGCTCGGCGGTACGCTGAGCGGCGGCGAACAGCAAATGCTCGCCATCGCGCGATCGCTCATGTGCCGGCCCAGGCTCCTGATGCTCGACGAGCCGTCGCTCGGCCTCGCGCCGCGGATCGTCGACCAGATCTTTCAACTGATCACCAACCTGCGCGGCTTCGGGCTTACGATCCTGCTCGTCGAGCAGAACGCGTATGAGGCGCTGAAATTCGCCGACCGTGCGTATGTGATGAGCACCGGCCGGATGGAGTTCGAAGGACCGGCCCGAAATCTGCGTGAATCGAAGGATCTCATGCAGGCCTATCTTGCCGTGGACGTCGTCTAGAGGCCCGCTGATGGAATATGTCGTTCAGCAAATTCTTAACGCATTGAGTTTCGGTGCCGAGTACTCCCTGCTCGCGCTGGGCCTGGCGATCGTCTTCAGCATCATGGGTCTGGTGAATTTCGCCCATGGCGAACTGGTGGCGATCGGCGGCTACATGATGTACGCGATGGCCGCCATCGCGATTCAGAGCCTGTGGTGGATACTGCCCTTGGCGGTCCTGTTCACGGTGATGGCGGCCGTGCTGCTCGAGCGGGTGGCCTTCCGTCCGGTTCGCCGCGCCCCGGCGACGACGGGTCTGCTGACCGCTTTCGGTGTGGGACTGATCCTGCAGAACATCTTCCTGCTGACGGTATCGGCTCGGCCAAGGGCGGTACCCGGCCTCGGTCCGCTCAATCAGACCTGGTCGGTTGGCCCCTTTACGGTTTCCTCGCTGCAGGTGATGGAGATGCTCGCCACCGGTGTAGCGATCGCCCTGCTGCTGCTGTTCTTCAAGCGCACGCCAATCGGCGTTGCGATGCGCGCGGCGGCTTTCGACTTTGCCACCGTCCGCCTGATGGGGGTCCGTGCCAACCGCGTGATCGCGGCGGCGTTCGCGGTCTCCGGGTTTCTCGCGGGCATCGCCGCGATTTTCATTATTGCAAGGCGTGGCGCGGTCGATCCGCTGCTCGGATTCAACCCGGTTCTGAAAGCATTCGTTGCCTGTGTGCTGGGCGGTTTCGGCTCGCTGCCCGGCGCCGTCATCGGCGGATTTGCGTTGGGGGCGATCGAGGTGCTGATCCTCGTGATTATGCCGCAACATTGGGGCGGATTGCGCGATGCTGCCGTGTTTGGCCTGGTCGGTGCGCTATTGGTCTGGCGCCCGCAGGGACTTGTCGGGAAAACCATCGAGCTGGGAGACAAGGAAGCGTGAGCGACCGTCTCTT
>JBBDWW010000226.1:0-4222 GCA_040902645.1 Dongiaceae bacterium
ACATCGAACAAGGTGGGTCGCCGCGCTGGCGACGTGACGGGTATGGAAGCTGGGAAGAGAATGTCGCGAGCTGGACCGAAAGCAATCTGCCGTTTCCGCGGCTCGTGCTGCGCTATGAACGGCTCAAATCGGATCCGGCCGCCGTTCTGGGCGAGATCAACAAGACGCTCAATCTCGGCCGCGACGCCGCAGCGATCGCCGCGGCGGTCGAGGCCTCGTCGGTCGACCGGCTGCGCGCGATGGAAGATGACGAGGTCGAACGCAAGCAGCCCGGCATTTTCTATACGCCGCAGGTCGGCGAACGCTTCGACGATGCGGTGCGTTTCATCGGCCAGCAGGCGGAGAGCGACGCCACTTATCGCCTGACCGACGACGAACGCGCCCGCGCGCAGGAACGCTTCGCGCCGGCGCTGCGCCGCTTCGGCTATGTCTGAACGGCGCTGAGCGAAGCCGCGATAAGCGCCGCATAGGGCGCAGCACAGTGCCGGTCGTCGGGAAGCGTTGGCAACGGAGATGTCGGCGCCACGACGCCGCAGAGCTGCGCGATGGAAGCGCGCGCCACGTTCGGATCGGCGACGATATCCTCGTAACGCAGCAGCAGAGCGTTTCGCGGGAACCGCGCGGCGAGCCGGTCGGTCATGCCGTCGTAGAAATCGAGATGCTCGGCGATCGAAGCCGGATCGCCGGCATAATCGTTGCCGCTATATTGCTTCATCGCGATGCGGAGCAGCAGATCGTCGCGCGCACGCTTGAGAAACACCAGCCGCAAATTGGGCACGAGCCGGGCGAGCGCCGTTATGTCGCGGATATTGCCGGGCGCGGTGCCGGTCACGATCCGCGCAGCGCCGGCCCGCGCGAGCAATTTTCTGTACTCGGCAAGGAAACGATCGGGCGCCAGCGTCGCGAGTTTCGAACCGTCTGCCCCGGCGCGTTCGCGGGCGATGCGGGCGAGCGCGTTCTCGCCGCCCTGATGCACGCCCGGAATCGTCGCGACAACCCGCTCCAGCGTCGTCTTGCCCGATCGCGAGGGCCCGAGAATGAACAGCGAGACCGGCAGATCGTCGCGTTGCGCGATCGCATCGTCGAGATCGGGCGCCGCGTCGACCGCTGCCAGCGCCGCCGCATAGGATTGGCGCCGCGCGTCGCGCTGAGCCCGCGCCGTATCGCGCAAGGGTCGGTGCGCCGTTTCGAGATAGCGCCAGGCGGCGTCATATTCACCGCGTTTGTGCCACAACGCGGCCAGCGCAAAATCGCGCATCGTTTCGAATTGCAGCGGCGTGAGGCCGGACGGCGCCCGCATCGCCTTGAGCGAGGCCACCAGATCGAGATCGGCCGGCGGGTGCGGCAGCAAGGCGAGCGTGCACAGCGCCAGAAAGCGATCGCGATCGTTGTCTGCGGTCGCGCGGGCGAGGATGTTGCGCGCGAGCGCCGTTGCCTCTTCGTCGCGACCGAGGCCGGCCAGAACATCGGCCAGCGCGGCCTCAGCCGCGGCAAGCCCCGGTTTCAGGGCAAGCACGCGGCGATAGGCGTCGATCGCCGCCGCGCCGTCGCCGAAGCTTTGCAGCAGCCGCGCGCGATTGACCAGGCCCTCGACATGATCGGGTGCGAGCGCCAGAAGCCGGTCAAAACAATCGAGGGCGGCCGACGGCCGATCGAGCCGCATCAGGACCAGCGCGCGATTGCCGAGCGCGGGCAGGAAATCCGGCCGGCTTTCGAGCGCATGCTGGAAACTCTCGAGCGCCTCGGCGAAACGGTTCTGTTGCCGCAGCGCCAGCCCCCGATCGTTCAGGATCTCGGGATTCGACGGTTCGATCGCGAGCGCCGTGTCATAGGCTGCCAGCGCCTCCGCCGGCCGGTCGAGCGCCTCGAGCGCGCGGCCGCGATTATGCTGCGCTCGGACCGACTGCGGATCGATCGCGAGCGCCCGATCGAAACAAACGAGCGCCATCGTCGCATCGCCGCGCTGTAAACGCAGAATACCGAGCAGATGCTGCGCATCGAAATCGCCGGGGCTCTGCTGCGCGACGGCGCGATAGAGCGCCTCGGCCTCGTCAAGCCGGCTCTGTTTGTGCAGGGCGACGGCACGGCCGAGCGCGGCGCGCGGATCCGCGTCGCTCATCGGCCGCGTCCGGCTCTAGAGCAGCGCCGCATCGGGCGGCATCGAAAGCGCGGCAGCCATCGCCGCGCGATAGGGCTCGGCGCAGCCGCGATCGTCGCCGATCGCCGGCAACGGACCCGTCGGCACCGGCAGGCCGCACAACTGCGCGATCGCCGCGCGGGCGGCAATCGGATTTTCAATCAATTCTTCGTAACTCAGCATGATCGATTGCTGCGGCAACTTTGCCGACGCTTTGTCCATCATTGAGAAATAATAGTCGATATAGTCCTTCACATCGTGCGGATCGTAGGCAAAGGAAAATTTTTCTTCGAATAGTGTTTCATGAATACTCGCAGCCACAAGTCAGACACGCCACGCTTCAAAAACACGATCCTCAAATTGGGGATAAGCTTGGCCAGTTCTGGAAGCTGATCGATGTAGCCAGGCAGCGTGCATGTGAACACCTTCGCACCATTCGAAAGTTCGGCAATGCTGGAACCAAACAGGCTGACAAATCGGGCTCTTTCGGCAGGTGTCAACTCTGCGATATCCGTGTTGGCACTGCGACCGGCTTCGCGGAGAACGCGCTGCCGCACTATTTCAATGAGTCGGTTCTCGTAACCCCTCCGCACGCCCGGGATTGAAGACACCAAACTCTCCAGGCTGGATTTACCGGACCTGGATGCTCCGAGTATGAACAGCCAGATTGGCAGTCGTTCATTGGAGGGCAGGAGTGCTTCAAGCTCCGATGACATTGAGTCGAGCCGGTGGATCGCTTCCTGCCAACTGTGCCGAAACATCATCGTATCGGGGTCAAGTGTGGCGCGTTTCAAATCGTTCGCCAGCGCGAGTGATCGCCATGCCACTTCATATCTGCCCATGTTGTGGTTTACCAGCGCCTTGGTAAAGGCCAGTTCGATTTCCATCTGCCTTCGGACTGGTTCCGCACTGGATGCCGGGTCGATCAGATCGAGCAATTGCAGTACATCAAGTTCTGCCAAGGACTCCGGGTGCCGTGCAATATGGGTCAATGCTCTGAGGGTTTTCGGCGTTTCCAGCTCGCCGGTCTTCGCCAAGATCTCTTTCGAAAGAGTCGCAGCTTCCGCATAGCGGTTGAGCATCGAATACAATCCCGCAAGCTGAAACTTGGTTTTCTGCCGTCGTGGATGCAACGCCAACGCCCTCTTGAGTTCTGCAATCGCGCCCTCGCAATCGCCAAACTCCGGCAATAATTTCGCATGTTTGACAATCGCTTCGATATGATCGGGGTACATTTCTAGGATTCGTTCAAAATCCGCCAAGGCTTCGCCGTATCGATCTAAATCCATCAACGCCTTACCTCGACCTAGAAGGGCGGAAACTGATTTTGGCGAAATTGCTAGCGCCGCATCAAAACTACGCAGAGCCTCGTCAATTCGTTCGAGATCGTATAGAGCGAGCCCACAGTTGCTTAATGCCTCAGCGTGCTTCGGATCGAGGCGCAGTGCTGCTCGATAACTTTCTATCGCTTCTTCGGGTCGTTTAAGCGCCTCCAGCATTTTGCCCCGCGCGAAATGCCCGTGCGCGAGGCGCGGTGTCGCGCGCAACGCCGCATCGATCGCCACCAGCGCGCGGTTATAGCTCTCTGTCGCTTCGTCATGCCGGTCGAGTTCGGCAAGGATCTTGCCGCGGCTTTGATGCGCATCGGGAAAGCGCGGCTCGATTCGGATCGCCGCATCGACGCTGGCGAGCGCCTGCTCATGCGCGCCCTGCTGCATCAGCAGCACGCCAAGCAGATGATGGGCGTGAAAGAAATCGGGCCGCGCGCCGATGACGGCGCGATAAAGCGTTTCGGCATCGGCAAGTTTGCCCGCCTGGTGCAGCGCGACCGCCCGATCCATCGAAGATTTGAGATCGCCGGGCTGCATCGGTCGCTACAGGCTCGCGAGCAGATCGGTTGCCGCCGCTTCGATCGCCTTTGCCTGACGGCGCGCATTGAACAAGGGCGAGGCTTCGAGCCGCGCGCGCAGTTCCGCGCGATAGGCGGCACGGCGCGGCCGATCGCCGGCGAGCGCAACCGCGACCCGCACATACTCATCCGGCGTCGCCGCGATCAGTTCGCCGAGCCCGATTTGCGTCAGCAGG
>JBBDWW010000227.1:0-4175 GCA_040902645.1 Dongiaceae bacterium
GTTCGAGACCGTCAATGTCGGCATATCGAGCGGCGTATCGGCAAAGCAGCCTCCGGCGATGCCCGTGTGATCGGGGAACGACACCGATTTCCAAAACAAGGTGGATCCGCAGTTCGCGCAGAACCATCGCTCTTGGGCAACGTCGCCCCGAAGCCCGTAGAGCCCCAGACGGCCCAAGGGCGGCTGGACGCGATCATCAGCGAAATAGGCCGACCAGCCGAAGGCACTGCCGGTTCGGCGTTTGCAGTCGCCACAATGACAGATCGCGTTGAGAGCGGGGTCGCCATCCACCACGATCGCGCATGCCCGGCAGCAACAGGTCGCCGTCCTCGTCATCGCCTGCCCCTGCCCGTTATCATCCGTTAGGTAAAACCGGCCGTAAGTGAAACGGGGCGGCCCTTGTGGACCGCCCCGCCTGTTCTTTCGTGGCGATGTCGGCTTAGATACCGGCCTTCACCTCTTCGACCAGTTCGATATAGCGGCTGCGGTAAGGCTCTTCCGCATCGACCGAGATGGCCGCTTCGTCGAACAAAGCTTTCGGATTGCTCATCCCGAGGCTGGCCAGAACTTCCGGATCGACCAGCTCGTAGGATTTGCTGTTCGAATGACCGTAGCCGTATTCGCTGATGATGAATTGACCGGCTTCGGGCGAGGTCCAGGCGTTGATGAAGTCATAGACCGCGTCGGGGTCGCCCTTTGGATCGGGGCTCATCGTGAAGCCGCAAACCCAGGTGAGGATGCCTTCTTCCGGCACCATGTAGGCGACCGGCACACCCTCGGCCGTCAGCGTCTTGACCGTCTCGTTCCACGCATAGGCGGCGACGATCTCGCCCGACGCCAGACCCTGTGCGATCTGACTGGCATCGTCCCAATAGAAGCGCAGGAGGTCGCGCTGTTTGACCAGTAGCGCCTTGATCTCGACCAGCTGTTCTTCGCTGAGATGCAGATAGTCATCGTACATCCCGTTCACCCGCGCCGCGATCTCGATCAGCGTGGTGTCGGTGTTGTACATCGCCAGACGACCGGCATATTTCTCGTTGAACAGCAGGTCCCAGGACTTGGCGTCTTCCGGATCGACCAGATCGGTGCGATAGGCGATTGAGGAGTTGCCGCAATCGAGCGGCACGAAATAGGTCTGCCCATCATCGTTCTGGTCGGGAATGTTCTTGAACTGGCCCCAGATATCGTTCCAGTGAATGAGCCGGCTGGTATCGATCGGCCCGGCCACACCGGCATCGCGCCAGCGTTTGATATTGTAGCTGCAGGGATGTGCCAGATCGACCTGGAAGCCGGCGAGCATCTTCTGGAGCGCTTCTTCCTCACTGGCGAACAACGTGAATTCGGGTCCGGCGCCGTACTTCTCGACATATTGCGGAAACAGTTCCGGTACGTCGTAACCGCCCCATTCGAACACCGTGAGATTGTTCTCGGCCGCGCGGCTCGGTCGCGCCATCGTCGTCACTGTGGCAACACCGAGACCGAGTTTGGCCAGCGTCGCATGGAACTCGCGGCGCGACAGACCTTTGCATCTCAGAATCTCGTCCATGAAAGCCCTCTCTGGTTGGCTGAAACGGTGGTTGCGTGCGGAGGCCCGTGCCTTGCCGCTTAGAACGGAATATCGTCGTCGAAATCGGCCGGAGGCCGGCCCTGCTCGGAGGGACCGCCCGATCCGCCGCCCGACCCAGCGCCGGCAGAACCCGGATCGCCGCCCGCGCGGGAATCGAGCATGGTCAATTCCCCCCTGTAGCGCTGCAGAACGATTTCGGTGGTATAGCGCTCCTGGCCGGATTGATCGGTCCATTTGCGAGTCTGAAGTTGGCCCTCGATATAAAGTTTCGAGCCCTTTTTCAGGAATCGCTCGACGACCTCGACCAGACGGTCGTTGAAGATAACGACCCGATGCCATTCGGTGCGTTCACGGCGCTCGCCGGTTGTCTTGTCCTTCCAGTTTTCCGAGGTGGCGAGGGACAGATTGGCGACCCTGGTGCCGTCCTGGGTCGAGCGTATTTCCGGATCGCGACCAAGGTTTCCGACCAGAATGACCTTGTTAACGCTGCCTGCCATACCATTTTCCTCTGCACTGATGAACGCTGCCGGGGTGAACCGGTCGGGATTTATCCCGGCCGCTTAGTTTTCCTTAATCCCGGCGGCTACGCCACCGCGAAATTTACACCCGGAACCCGGCCCCGTTGGACGGGCAGGGCGTGTCCGGCGACGGGACTCGCCAATTCCGGGCGTCGCGATAATATCGCCAACCACCGCCAACCGGATTCCCGGATCTTGGAGCTATGACAGAAACGAGCGGCACTCGCCTCATCTCGATCCGCGGCGCGCGCGAACATAATCTGCGCAACGTCGACCTCGACATCCCGCGCGACCGGCTCGTGGTGCTCACCGGCCTGTCCGGATCGGGCAAGTCTTCGCTCGCCTTCGATACGATCTATGCCGAAGGCCAGCGACGTTATGTCGAGTCGCTCTCGTCCTATGCCCGCCAGTTTCTCGAACTGATGCAGAAGCCCGATGTCGATGCGATCGAGGGGCTGTCGCCGGCGATTTCGATCGAACAAAAGACGACCTCGAAGAATCCGCGTTCGACCGTCGGCACGGTAACCGAGATTTACGATTATATGCGGCTGCTGTTCGCGCGGGTCGGTATCCCCTATTCCCCCGCGACCGGTCTGCCGATCGAAAGCCAGACGGTCAGCCAGATGGTCGATCGCATCATGGCGATGTCGGAGGGCACCCGGCTCTATCTGCTGGCGCCGATCGTGCGCGGCCGCAAGGGCGAGTATCGCAAAGAACTGGCCGATCTGCAGAAGCGCGGTTTCCAGCGCGTGCGGGTTGACGGCACGATCTACGAGATTGACGCGGTGCCGCCGCTCAACAAAAAACTCAAACACGATATCGAGGTCGTGGTCGACCGCCTCGTGGTACGCGGCGACATCAAAACGCGCCTAGCCGACAGTCTGGAAACCGCGCTGCACCTTGCCGACGGGCTGGTCTTCGCCGACGACGCGGATGCGAAGCCCGGCAAGAAGGGCGATACCACCGGCCGCACGATTTTTTCGTCGCGCTTCGCCTGTCCGGTTTCGGGATTCACCATCGACGAGATCGAGCCGCGGCTGTTCTCGTTCAATGCGCCGTACGGCGCCTGCCCGACCTGCGACGGCCTCGGCAACAAGATGTATTTCGATCCCGGTTTGATCGTGCCGGACGACAGCAAGACGCTCGAGAAAGGCGCGATTGCGCCCTGGGCCAATTCCTCGTCGCCTTACTACATTCAGACGCTCGAGAGTCTGGCGAAACATTACAAGTTCAGCCTGCGCAAACCGTTTCAGGAGCTGCCGAAGAAGGTCCGCGATATCATTCTGTACGGCTCAGGCGACGAGACTGTGACGGTGACCTACGATGACGGGCTGCGCTCCTATCGAACCACCAAACCGTTCGAGGGCGTGATTCCGAACATGACCCGACGCTGGCGCGAAACGGAAAGCAGCTGGGTCCGCGAGGAGATGGCCAAGTACCAGGCCACCAGCCCCTGCGATGCCTGCCATGGCGATCGGCTCAAGCCGGAGGCGCTCGCAGTCAAGATCGACAAACTCAATATCGCCGAGGTCGGCCGCTTCTCGATCCGGCAGGCCGAGCAGTGGTTCCGCGCGCTACCGAACACACTGACGCCGAAGCAGCAGGAAATCGCCGGTCGGATTCTCAAGGAGATCAACGAGCGGCTCGGCTTCCTCAACAGCGTCGGGCTCGACTATCTGACGCTCAACCGCTCGTCGGCGACATTATCCGGCGGCGAAAGCCAGCGCATCCGCCTCGCCTCGCAGATCGGTTCGGGTCTCACCGGCGTTCTATATGTGCTCGACGAACCCTCCATCGGGCTGCATCAGCGCGACAATGCGCGGCTTCTCGGAACGCTGAAGCGGCTGCGCGATCTCGGCAACTCGGTGCTCGTGGTCGAGCACGACGAGGAAGCGATCCGCGCGGCGGATTTTCTGGTCGATATGGGTCCCGGCGCCGGCCGGCATGGCGGCCAGGTCGTCGCGTCGGGAACACCTGAAGAAGTGATGCGCTCGCCCGAAAGCCTGACCGCGCAATATCTCACGGGCTTCCGCCGCATCGAGGTGCCCGAGGTACGGCGTACTGGCACGCGCGGCCAAAAGATGAGGCTC
>JBBDWW010000228.1:0-4162 GCA_040902645.1 Dongiaceae bacterium
CGTGACGATCGAGCTGACGCAGAAGGCGCGCGACTGGCTCGCCAAGATCGGCTTCGATCCGCTTTATGGTGCGCGGCCGCTCGCCCGCATGATCCAGGAGTATGTGAAGAAGCCGCTGGCGGAAGAGCTGCTGTTCGGCCGCCTGCAGGCCGGTGGGCTGGTGCAGGTCGATCTCGCCGAGAGCGGCGACAAGCTCGCCTTCAGCTATCCCGGCAACACGCTGCCGCCGGCCCGAAAGCCGAAGCTGCCGGCGCTGGTGGAGTAGTATCCGGCCGACGATCGAGCGCGTGATATCGCCGCTGCCGTTGACCTCGTACAAAGTGCCGCTCACCTCGGTCTCGGCGCCGACAATCAGAAAAGCCGGCGTCTCCGCCCAGCGCCGATCCTGCGCGACATGGGTCCGATAGCGCCCGGTTGCCTGCAGATCGATCAGCATCGCTTCGCTGAGTTCCTGGAACGCGATCGCCTGCGGCTGCTCCTGTTCGAGCAAAGCCTGCAGCCCATCGAGCGGCGTCCGCCTGAGATGCGCGTTCCAGCAGATAATCCGGATCATCGGCGCAACCGGCGCTCGACGCATCGATAAAACCGCGCCGCGGCGCGGTTCAGACCGCTCAGCCTTCGAGCACGCGGATCGGCTTGATCGCCGCCGCGCGCGCATCGGCCTCCGGGCTCGTACGCGCTATGTCGGCTTGTGTGCTCGCGCGCAGCAGCGTCAGCGGGTGGCCCGCTTCGACGAAGCCGAGATAGGGCGCGCCGAAGTCGTAGCCCACCAGGCGCTGTAATTCTTCCGGCAGGTTGCGCGCGATCTCGGGCGGCAGCGAGAGAAACTGGTTCTCCTCCTGCCGCAGCCAACCCAGATTGTAATGCAGTGCCATGCCGCGCCGCGGACCGTTGGACCGGTTGTCGCCGCTGCCGTGAATGAGATTGCTCGAATAGAGCAGGACCGAGCCGCGCGGCATGACCGTCGGTACGATCTCTTCGGCGCGCGGTTCGCGATCGTGCGGCCAGCGATGGCTGCCCGGCACGACGCTGGTCCCGCCATTCTCGGCGGTGAAATCCGTGCAGGCCCAGAAGCTTGCAAGCGTCATCGGGATCGATGGAAACCGAACCGGATAGATGGCGCCGTCGCGATGCAGACCCTGCGCGCGCTCGCCAGGCTGCAGCTCGATGAGCGACGTCACATGCAGGTGATAACGGACGCAGTATGGCAGCAGCACGCGGTCGCAGAGACCGAGCACCAGCGGATGCAAGGCGAGCTCGCCGCAGGCCGCCGACTTCGCGAGCAGATTGTTGATGCGCCGCGTGCGATAGCCGGCGAAATCGGTGGTGCCGAGGGCCACCGCATTCATATAGGGATCGAAATCGGCGTCGAGCCGGTCCATCGTTTCGGCATCGGCCGCCCGCTCGATGATGACATAGCCGATCTCTTCGAGCGTTTCGTGGATACGATCGAGGGTCGCATTGCGATCCAAAGTGGCGTCGAGCGGCACGGGCAAACTCCGATGGTCAGGTTCCGTCGCATGCTGGCGCAGGGCGCGACGGCGGGCAAGGTCGGCTAACGGACGTGGAAATCAGATGTGCTCATCTTGAGCTTTCAAATGTCCTCATCCTGAGCTTTCAAATGTCCTCATCCTGAGCCTGTCGAAGGATGAGGGATGCGCGACCCTCATGGTTCGTCCCTCGACAGGCTCGGGATGAGGAAGCTCACCATGAGGACCTGCTTATGCGGAGCCAAACCGATCATGATTCGGCAACTTCGCTCTCGTTTCGGTACGGCCCGAAGGTCTTGAGCGTCTCGATATCGCGCCGCACGCTCGCCGTTTCGCGCTCGAGAAAATCAGCGACCGCATGCCGGAAACCGGGATCGGCGATCCAGTGTGCGCTCGCGGTCTCGACCGGCAGATAGCCGCGCTGGATCTTGTGTTCGCCCTGCGCGCCCGCCTCGACGCGCGCGATGCCGCGTTCGATCGCGAACTCGATCGCCTGGTAGTAACAGGCTTCGAAATGCACGAAGGGAATGGTTTCGCCGCCGCCCCAGTTGCGGCCGTAGAGCGCATCGGTGCCAATCAGGTTGAGCGCGCCGCCGACCGGCGTGCCGTCGCGAAAGGCAAGCACCAGCATCACGTCGTCGGCCATCGCCGCGCCGAGCCGGTGAAAGAAATCGCGCGTCAGATAGGGCCAGCCCCATTTGCGGTCGCTGGTGCCGGTATAGAGCGCATAGAAAATGTCCCAGTGCTTCGCCTTGAGATCGGCGCCTGTGAGGCGCTCGATCGTAATCCCCTGCTCGGCAACAACGCGGCGCTCCTTCCTGATCGCCTTGCGTTTGCGCGACGCAAGCGTGTCGAGGAAATCCTCGAAGCTCTTGTAGCCGCGATTGTCCCAGTGAAACTGGTAGCCGCGGCGGATCAGATAGCCTGCCGCCTCGAGCGCCTCGATGCCGGGCGCATCGACGAACGTGACATGCAGTGACGAGACATCGAGTTGCCGCGCGGCGGCGATCAGCGTTTCGGCGACGCCGAGACGCCGCTCGGCCGCGCCGTCGCCCGGTGCGACCAGAATGCGCGGGCCCGGTACCGGCGTGAACGGCACGGCCGACAGCAGCTTCGGATAATAGTCATGGCCGGTGCGCTGCCAGGCTTCGGCCCAACCATGATCGAAGACATACTCGCCGTACGAGTGCCCCTTTACGTAAAGCGGTGCCGCGCCGAGCAGCGCGCCGCCCTCGTCCTCGATCACCAGATGCTGCGGGATCCAGCCGGTCTCGCCCCCGACCGAGCCGGATTCCTCAAGCGCGCGCAGGAACTCGTACCGCAAAAACGGATTGCCGGTGCCGGCGAGCGCGTTCCAGCGCGCCGCCCCGATTTCGCCCAGATCGCCGACCAGTCTGGCTTGCGGCGTTTCGCGCCCGTCCGGCATCGCTAGGCTCGTCTCGTTGCAAAATTGCAGCGATGTGAGGGGACGACCGCACCGTCCTGTGCGACGATCGGGACCGGTCGAACGACAAGGCAAGGAACCGCGGCAACGATGCAGATCATGCGTCCATTCTATCCGATCCGGTGGCCCGTTCTGTGGATTCTGTTGGCGATGGTTTTGCCGGCACTGTTCGCGTTCGGCCTGCTGGCAAGCGAGGCCCGGGCGCAGACGAACGAGACGCCGCCCGGCGATGTGTTCGGCACCGAAGCGCCGGGCGCGCCGACCAGCGAGGATGGCTGGGCCGCCTACGATCGCGGCGATTATCCGGCGGCGCGCGAAATCTTTGAAGGCCTGGCGGCAGATGGCGATCCGGATGCGGCCTACGGGCTCGCGATCATGACCGCCAACGGCATGGGCGGGCCGGCCGATCATGCGGCCGCGGCCGAGCTCTACGGCATGGCGGCATCGGCCGGGAATGCGGAAGCCGCGAGCGCGCTCGGCTATCACTATGATTTCGGGCTCGGCGTGCCGCTCAACAAGGATCTGGCCGAATACTGGTATCGCAAGGCGGTCGACGGCGGCAGCCTGCTCGGCATGAACAATCTCGCCTATAGCTGGCTCGAGCAGCGGCGCAACCTGCGCGAGGCGCTCGACATGATCCGCGAAGTTGTCGCGGTCGGCATGATCGATTCCGCGACGCTCGATACGCTCGGCTGGGCCTTGTACGAACTCGGCGCCTATCGTGAGGCGCTGCCGCCGCTCTGCCAGGCGGTGCTGCTCGAACCCACCCATCCGGAACTGCGCAGCCATCTCGGCGATGCGTACTGGCGCGCCGGACGCGAGGCCGATGCGCGCAAGCAATGGCAGGAAGCGCTGACGCTCGAAGCCAATCCCGAATTGCTGAGCCCGACCGGCGCCGATTTCATCCAGGCGCAGCCGCGCGGCGAATGGCGCAACCAGCTCGCCGAGCGGATCGCCCGCGGCCTGCCGGGATCGAACCGGCCGCGCGCGGATATCGGCGATCCGGGCATCGAATCCGAATTCACCGACGATTGCGCGATCCCGATGAGCTGAGCCGGGCGGCCGGTTTTAGGAAGCCGTGTTCGGGGCCGGTTTCAGGAGGCCATAGTCTGACCGCCGGTTTTGGGCGCGCGGTTTTTCAAACTCCGACCTTTTCCTCGAACGGCCGGCATCGCCGCCAGCGTCTCGCTCAGCGCGGCTTCGGTTGTCGCGATCGTCGCGGCGGGAA
>JBBDWW010000229.1:0-4161 GCA_040902645.1 Dongiaceae bacterium
CGCGGCTCGGCGCCGGCGACTGGGTCGTGGTCGAGGCCGACGAGAGCGACGGCAGTTTCATCAAGCTGCCGGCGACGATCGCGGTCGTCACCAACATCGACCCCGAACATCTCGATTTCTACGGCACGGTCGAGGCGATGAACCATGCCTATGAGGAGTTCGTGAAGAACGTGCCGTTCTACGGCTTCGCGACGCTCTGCCTCGATCATCCGGTCGTGCAGGCGATGATTCCGAAACTGTCGGACCGCCGTATCGTCACCTATGGCCTCTCGCCGCAGGCCGACGTGCGCGGCGACAATATCCGGATCGATTCGAGCGGCAGCCGCTTCGACGTGATTATCGCCGACCGGCTGCGCAACGCAGAGCGCCGCATGGACGACGTCGTGCTGCCGATGATGGGCACGCATAATGTCCAGAACGCGCTTGCCGCGATTGCCGTGGCGGCCGAGATGGAAATCCCCGACGCCGCGATCCGCAACGGGCTTGCCGGCTTCGCCGGGGTCAAGCGCCGCTTCACCAAGACCGGCGAGGTCGACGGCATCACGGTGATCGACGATTACGGCCATCACCCGGTCGAGATCGCAGCCGTGCTCCGCGCGGCACGCGCCGCCGCCCCGCGCCGCGTCATCGCCGTCGTCCAGCCGCATCGCTACACCAGGCTCGCGAGCCTGTTCGAGGAATTCTGCACCTGCTTCAACGATGCCGATCACGTGGTGGTCGCTGACGTCTATGCCGCGGGCGAAACGCCCATCGACGGCATCGATCGCGACGCACTGGTCGCCGGACTGCAAGAGCGCGGCCATCGCAACGTGACGCCGCTTGCGAGCGCCGACGCGCTGCCGGGCCTGATCGCCGATCTGGCATCGTCCGGCGATTTCGTTGTCTGCCTCGGCGCCGGCACGATCACCTATTGGGCGAATGCTCTGCCCGAACAGCTCCGTGCCGAGCTCGACGCGCGAGCCGGCGTGCGCAGCGGGGGTGCCGCATGATGGCCGCCCGGCGCATCGACATGACACCGCTGATCGAACGCCTGCCGCCGGTGCGCGGCCGGCTGACCGAAAACGCGCCGCTCACGGGCATCACCTGGTTCCGCGTCGGCGGCACGGCCGAGATCATGTTCCGCCCGGCCGACCGCGCGGATCTGCTCGCGTTCCTCGCCGACCTGCCGGCCGGCGTGCCGGTCATCGCGATCGGCGTCGGCTCGAATTTGCTGGTGCGCGACGGCGGCGTGCCGGGCGTGGTGCTCAGGCTCGGTCGCGGCTTCGCCGGGATCGAAACGACCGGCACGCGCGTCACGGCGGGTGCCGCAGCACTCGACATCAATGTCGCGACGCAGGCAGCCGATGCCGGCATCGCCGGTCTCGAATTTCTCTCCGGCGTGCCGGGCACGATCGGCGGCGCCATGCGCATGAACGCCGGCGCTTATGGCACCGAGCTCAGCGACCGGCTGGTCGCAGGCGAGATCGTCGACGGCGACGGCAAACTCCGTCGACTGACGCGCGACGAATTCGGTTTCGGCTATCGCCATTGCGCGCTGCCGGCGGACACGATCTTCCTCTCGGCGACGCTTGAAGGCAGCGAAGGCGATCCCGCTGCGATCCGCGCGCGCATGGCCGAGATCCGCAATGCGCGCGAGGCGAGCCAGCCGATCCGCACCAGAACCGGCGGCTCGACCTTCGCCAATCCGCGCGATGGATCGGGCCGCAAGGCCTGGGAACTGATCGATGCGGCCGGCTGCCGGGGCCTGAAGCTCGGCGGCGCGCAGGTTTCGGAACTGCATTGCAATTTCCTCATCAATACCGGCAACGCGACGGCAGCCGACCTCGAAGCGCTGGGCGAGGAAGTGCGCCGCCGCGTGCGCGCCCATGAAGGCGTCGAACTCGAATGGGAAATTCGTCGCATCGGCGTGCCGGCTAACGGCCATCGGGCGGATGGGAGGACCGCATGAAGCGCGTCGCGGTCATCATGGGCGGCGTTTCGCCCGAGCGAGACGTGTCGCTGACCAGCGGCAAGGCCTGTATGACGGGGCTGCGCGAGGCGGGCTACGACGCGTTCGCGATCGATGTGGGTGCGGATATCCGCGCGCTGGTCGCGGCGCTCGATCCGGCCCCCGATGCGGTCTTCAACGCGCTGCACGGATCGAACGGCGAGGACGGGCGCGTGCAGGGCCTGCTCGAACTGCTGCGCATCCCCTATACGCATTCGGGCGTACTGGCCTCGGCGATCGCCATGGACAAGACCATGGCGAAGACGATGTTCGCCGCCGCGGGCCTGCGCTGCCCCGATGGGCGGCTCGCCAGTGTTGGCGAGTTGCGCAAAGGCGATCCGTTGCCGCGCCCGTTCGTCATCAAGCCGAACGACGAAGGCTCGTCGGTCGGCGTACGCATCGTGCTCGAGGGCGATAACGCACCGCTGCTGCCGGCGGACTGGCCCTATGGCGAGACGGTGCTGGTCGAACCCTACATCCCCGGCCACGAACTGACCGTCGCGGTGATGGCCGGGCGGCCGCTCGCGGTCACCGAGCTTAGGCCCCATCAGGGTTTCTACGACTACACCGCCAAATATACCGACGGAATGACCGACCATCTGATTCCGGCGCCCATTCCCGACATCGTTGCCGAAGCGGCGATGGAGATGGCGCGGATCGCGCATCGCACGCTCGGCTGCCGCGGCGTCAGCCGCGCCGACTTGCGCTGGGACGACCGGCAGCGCGGCAGCGAAGGGCTCTATCTGCTCGAGGTCAATACCCAGCCCGGCATGACACAGCTCTCGCTGGTGCCGGAACAGGCAAAGCATTGCGGCATCGGTTTCCCCGAGCTGGTCGGCTGGATGGTGGAGAACGCACGATGCGACGGGTAACGAAAAAGACCACGCGCAAGACGCCGCCGCGGCGGCGCGCGCCACGTCGCATGCCGCCGCGCACCGTCATGCTGCTCGGTGGCGGCGGGTCGCTGCTGGCCCTCGCACTCGGCGGCTGGCTGTTCTGGCCGGGTGAATGGCTGGCAGCGCAGCAGGCGGCGCTCGAAGCCGATGCGCTGGCGTTCAGCGCCGAGATCGGCCTGCGCATCGATCGCGTCACCGTCGAGGGCCGGCACGAGACGCCGGCGGAAGTATTGATCGCCGCGGTCGAGCACGAGGCCGGCGAGCCGATCTTCGCGGTCGATGCCGAAGCGCTGCGGCTGCGGCTCGAAGAATTGCCGTGGATCCGCCGCGCCATGGTCGAACGGCTGCTGCCCGGCGAGATCCGTCTCACCATCGAAGAGCGCGTGCCGATGGCGCTGTGGCAGCGCGACGGCCGCTATCATTTGGTCGACCGCTATGGTGACACCATGCCGGTTGCCGACGTCTCTAAATATACCGGCATGATCGTGCTGACCGGCACCGATGCGCCCGCGAATGCGCAGGCGCTGCTCGCACTCTTGGCGCTCGAGCCGGAGCTTGGTGCGCGCGTGGTTGCGGCGCAACGGGTCGGCGCGCGGCGCTGGAACCTGCGGCTCGACAATGGCGTCGACATTCGCCTGCCGGAAGAAGAAGCGGCCTCGGCCTGGCGCGCACTCGCCGACATGGAGCGCGACGAAGGGTTGCTCGACCGCGACCTGGTGATGATCGATTTGCGGACACCCGACCGTCTCGTGGTCCGGCTGTCGCCGGCAGCGGCCGAGCTCCGGCGGACACCGGGCGACGACACCTGATCGGGATCGAATGGGGGAGATGACGAACGTGGGCAAAAAGAAACCGAAAATCGCGACACGGCACGGCGTGATTGCCGCGCTCGATGTCGGCACGACCAAGGTCTGCTGTTTCATCGCCCGCCTGGACGAGGACGGCAACCCGCGCGTGACCGGCATCGGCCACCAGATTTCCGAGGGCGTGCGCGGCGGCACCATCGTCGACATGGAAGCGGCCGAGAGCGCCGTCCTCAGTGCGGTCCATGCGGCCGAACAGATGGCGGGCGAGACCATTCACGAGGTGGTCGTCAACATCTCCGGCGGCTATCCGACCTCGCACACGGTCGGCGTCGAGGTTTTGATCGCCGGGCACGAAGTATCGGACGGCGATCTGCGCCGGGTGCTCGACCAGGGCAACATGCTCGACGGCACCGGCGAGCGCAGCCTGATCCACTCGATCGCCGTCGGCTACACGATCGACGGCAGCCGCGGC
>JBBDWW010000230.1:0-4154 GCA_040902645.1 Dongiaceae bacterium
AGGGCCTCAACATGTTCCGCAAGGTCGACGTGCCGGTGTTCGGCATCGTCGAGAACATGAGCTATTTCGTTTGCCCGCATTGCGGCGGCCGCAGCGACATTTTCAGCCACGGCGGCGCGCGCGACGAGGCGAAGCGGCTCAACACCGATTTCCTCGGCGAGGTGCCGCTGCATATCGATATCCGCGAAACCTCCGATGCCGGCCAGCCGATCGTCGTGTCGCGGCCGGAGAGCGAGCACGCGAAGGTCTATCGGCAGATCGCCGAACGGGTGTGGGCCAAGGCCGAGGCGAGTCTCGCGGGTGCGGCCGCGCGCACGCCGCGCATCGTTATCCAGTAGCAGAGTTTACGGCAGCATTCGCCGCGCCGGTCAGGGCGCAGCGAAACAATCGGGGCGCCTAATAGAGGTTCTGCTTGTAATCGTCCTCGATCTCGCGATCGACTTCGGAGAGAAATGCCTCGTCGGCGCATTTATTGTGCTCGATCTGCTCGAGGATCATGCGCGCGAGAGACGGCATCGTCTTGCGGTCGACCTGGACCGATGGATCCCAGAGCTTCGAGCGCTTGAGCGCCTTCGCGCAATGCAGGAATGCTTCTTCGACATCGACCCGGATCATCACCTTCGGCGGCCGGTTGTTGACCGTGCCCGCTGCCATCAGCGCCGGGTCGTTCGTGAGCCTTGCCTTGCCGTTGATGCGCAGCGTGTCCTCAAAACCCGGAATGAAGAACAGCAGCCCGACCGATGGATTGGCGAGAATGTTGGTCATGGTGTCGAGCCGGTTGTTGCCGGGCCGGTCCGGAACAGCGATCGTGCGATCGTCGATCACCTGCACGAAGCCGGGCGCATCGCCGCGCGGCGACACGTCGGCGCGACCGTCCGCATCGAACGTGCCGATGCACAGAAACGGCGAAAGCGAAATGAACTGCCGGCAATGGGGATCGAGTCGCGCAATCGTTTTGCGGACGGCAATCGGATCGAGCGGGCCGATCAATGCGCGCAGCTCTTCCTCGGTACGGATCAGATAGTCCGGAGCGCCATCGTCGCGCTGGATGTCGTCGGGCATGGAACTTCCTTCGCTGGGTCGGTCGGCGGCAGGGACCGGCGGTCATTTTAACGCCCCCTCACCGGCCCCGCCATCCCGGCCGATCGCCGATTCAATACAGTCCGGCTGGATTTCGCGGGGCCCGGCTTGCATGATCGCGCCGCGACGCGGCGTACCGGGCCGGGTCATAAGGGGACGGGGGACATGCAGCTCAGGGCATCGGAATGGGGGGTGCTGGTTTTCACCCTCGCCTACGTGGCGGGGTTCGGCATCTGGTTCGTGATGATCGGCAATCTCGAATTCCTCTGGTACATTGCGACCCTGCTCTTCTTCGTCGTCCTGATCGGCGCGACGATCAAGCGCACCCGCTTTTCCCCTTTCATTCTGTGGGCCCTCTCGCTCTGGGGGCTCGCGCATATGGCCGGCGGCGGCATCGAGGTCGACGGCGCCGTGCTCTACGCGCTCAAGCTCGTCCCGATCGCCGGCGACGGCGAGTTCACGATCCTCAAATACGATCAAGTCGTGCATTTCTACGGGTTCGCGGTGACCGCGCTTGTCCTCTGGCATCTGCTGCAGCTGCATTACCCGGTGCTGCGCAATAGCTGGACGATCTATGTGTTCCCGGCGCTCGCCAGCATGGGGCTCGGCTGCATCAACGAGCTGATCGAGTTCGCGGCCGTTCTTTCGATTCCCGATACCAATGTCGGCGGCTACTACAACACCGCGCTCGATCTGTTGTTCAATGCGGCCGGTGCGGTCACGGCCGTCCTGCTGATCCGCCTTCTGCGACATAAAACCGCTAAAGCGTCCGCCTGACGCGAGATTCGATGGGGAAGAGAATGTCACGTCAAAATCCTGGACGCAGCGTCGGTTCGCTGCCCGGTCTGTTCCTGCTGCTGATAACATTCTTTGGTATCGCGCCCATCGCTTATGCCGATGACGAAGAAGGTATTCAGGCGGAGGCACCTTCCGATTTTGCCAGCGCCGAGGCCGAGGCCGCGATCATCGCCCATGCGCTCGAACCCTGGACCGGCGACCTCGACGGCATGGTCGAACGCGGTATCATCCGCGTCGCAATTCCCTACGGCTTGATGACCTATTTCGTCGACGGCGCCGACCAGAAGGGCGTCACCTACGAGGTGGTGCAGCAGTTCGAGATCGCGCTCAAGGAGCATCTCGGCAGCACGGCGCCCACGCTGGTGGTCATTCCGGCGCGGCGCGACGAGATCTTCGCGATGCTGATCGACGGCCGTGCCGACGTCGCCGCCGGCACCCTGACCGTGACGGACCAGCGCGCCGCCATTGTCGATTTCAGCGATCCGGTGAACACGAAGATTCGCGAAGTGATCGTCACCGGCCCCGCCACCCCGGCCGGCAGCACGCTCGACGATCTCGCCGCGCTCGAGATCTATATTCGCCCCTCCAGCAGCTTCTTCGAACATCTGACCGCCCTCAACGCCGAGCGCGAAGCGGCCGGGCTGCCGGTCTTCTCGATCGAAAAGGCGGACGAGAATCTCAGGACCGAGGATCTGGTCGAGATGGTCAATGCGGGGCTAATCCCCGCGACAATCGCCGACGAGCCGATCGCCGATTTCCTGGCCCAGATCTTCGAGAACATTGTCGTGCACAACGAGAATGCGATCGGCGGCGAGTACGATATGGCCTGGGCGTTTCGCCAGAACAGCCCGCAGTTGGCCGAAGCCGTCAACGCCTTCGTCGAAACGGCCCACAAGGGCACGATGCTCGGCAATGTGATCCTCAACAAGTATCTGAAGACGACCGACTGGGCGGTGGACACCCTCGGCCTCGAGGGGCGCACCCGGCTCCAGAATTTGATCGATCTGTTCCGCGAGTATGGCGATCAATACGGGTTCGACTGGATTATGGTCGCGGCGCAGGGCTATCAGGAATCGCACCTCGACCAGAGCAAGCTGAGCCCGGTCGGCGCGATCGGCATCATGCAGGTCATGCCGACGACGGCAGCCGATCCCAATGTCGGCATTCCAGACATTTCGACCGAAGAGAACAACATCCACGCCGGGGTCAAATATCTGCGCTTCCTGCGCGACCGCTATTTCGACGATGCGTCGCTGACCGAGCTCGACAAGGTCCTGTTCAGCTTCGGCGCCTACAATGCCGGGCCGGGCAATGTGAACAAGGCGCGCCGCCTCGCCGAGGAGATGGGCCTGAACCCGAATGTCTGGTTCGACAATGTCGAGATCGCGATTGCCAAGGCGGTGAGCCGCGAGCCGGTCATCTATGTCCGCAACATCTACAAATACTATGTGGCGTTCCGGCTGATCAATGAACTGCGCGCGGCCCAGACTACACCGTAATCCGGCGCCTCAAGACCGGCGCTGCGTCACGGATTGATCGGCAAATCGCAGCGCGGAATAATGCGGCGGGTGAGTCGCGCGGCCGATGGACGATAGCTGAAAAAGGAAACAGGAATGCCCAAGGGCTACTGCATTGCGCATGTGACGCCGACCGATACGGCGAACTATCCGAAATACCGCGAAGCGGCGAGCGCCGCGATTGCCGCCTATGGCGGCCAGTTCCTCGTGCGCGGCGGTCGCTATGAGTCGCCCGAAGGCAGCAGCCTCGAACGCCATGTGATCGTGGAATTCGACAGTTTCGAACAGGCGAAAAAATTCTACCACTCGCCCGAATACCAGGCGGCGGTGAAACTGCGTCGGGCCACGTCAGAATCGACCTTCGTCATCGTCGAGGGCGCGGAGTAACGGCGCGACGCCCCGTCGCGCGACCGGTCGCGCCACCCGTCGAGCGCGTTATTTCTTTTTCTTCTTCTTGGCGTCGCCGGATTTCCCGACGGCACCGATTATCTTTCGATACTCGGCCTCGGTGAAAGCCTTCAGCGTCGTCGTGCGGATGTTGCCGCCCTGCGACACGGTCAGCAGGAACTTCGCCATGGCATCGTCGGATGGCATGTCGGCGACCAGAACCATGTCGTGCGATCCCATCGTCATGTAGAAACTCTCGAGCCGGCCGCCGAACGCCTTGGCGGTCGCCTGTGCCGCGGCGAGGCGTTCCGGTGAATCCTTGATGTTCTGCACGCCCTGGTTGGTCCAGTTCGCGAGCATGATGTATTTCGG
>JBBDWW010000231.1:0-4152 GCA_040902645.1 Dongiaceae bacterium
GGGCTTGACCCGGCGATCCACCGTGCCGAGGCTTCGTCGGTTTGAGGACACCAAACCGTTCGAATCCCACAGATCGAACCCGGTCGTTCCGTGGATCGCCGGGTCAAGCCCGGCGATGACGACCGAGAATGAAACCACTAGAGCTCACAGATACCGGTGGTGCGACCTAGTCGCCGCGCTCTACCGCGTCGGCGAGTTGGGCGAGGGTGGTGAAATGGTAATCCGGCTTTGTCAATTCCAAAACGGCTGGCTGCGCGCCAGAGCCCGTTTTTCCCTGCCTGCGCTCGATCCAGCACACCTGGTAGCCAAGTCGCTTCGCGACGCCAATATCGTGAAACTGGCTTTGGGCGACGTGTAGATAGTCCTTCAAGCGGTATCCGTGCGAACTATTGCGCCCCCGCGTGTAGGCAAAGACTTGCGGATCCGGCTTGCATGTTTCGGCATCCTCGGCCGTCACCACGTCATCGAACGGCTCTTCGAGGGTCCGGCAGAAATGAGAAACCGCCCAGTTGTCCGCGTTGGTCATCGCCACAAGCCGGAAGCGCGTTCCAAGCTGTTTTAATGCGGCCACGGAGTCAGGGAACGCGGGCCAGTGTTCCATCGAGAGTTTCAGCCCTTCGGCATCTGCCTCGGTGTTTGGCAGACCAAGATCCGCAGCCAGCGAACGGTAGATGCCGGGCTGCATCCTGGTGAATGAAATTCCAGGCGTGAGCTTGTGCTGCACATCCTCCATTTTTCCGTAACGGGAAAGGATCGTGCCCTCATCGAGCGTCAAGCCAGCCTTCGCCGCGATTGAGTGAAAGTAATTGAGGATGCCCGATTCGTAATCGATCAACGTGCCCATGATGTCGAAGGTCAGGATTTTGCGGTCACGCAAGCTCATTGAGAGCACCTCCTGTTAGAGTGTCGCGCCGCTGCCTACCCCGTAAACGCCTGGATGCCGGTCTGCGCGCGACCGAGGATGAGGGCGTGGATGTCGTGCGTGCCCTCGTAGGTGTTGACCGCTTCCAGATTGAGCACGTGCCGGATCACATGGAACTCGTCCGACACGCCATTGCCGCCATGCATGTCGCGTGCCATGCGAGCGATGTCGAGCGACTTGCCGCAGGAATTGCGCTTCAGCATCGAGATCATTTCGGGCGCGGCGCGATGTTCGTCCTTGAGCCTTCCGAGACGCAGACAGGATTGCAGCCCGATCGTGATCTCGGTCTGCATGTCGGCGAGCTTTTTCTGGATGAGCTGGTTGGCGGCGAGCGGCCGGCCGAACTGCTTGCGGTCGAGCGTATAGGTCCGCGCGGCGTGCCAGCAGAATTCGGCGGCGCCGAGCGCCCCCCAGGCGATGCCGTAACGCGCGTTGTTGAGGCAACCGAACGGGCCCTTGAGGCCGCTCACGTTCGGCAGCAGGTTTTCTTCCGGTACGAACACGTCTTCCATGACGATTTCGCCGGTGATCGACGCGCGCAGCGAGAACTTGCCTTCGATTGTCGGCGTCGAAAGACCCTTCATGCCGCGCTCGAGGATGAAGCCGCGGATCGCATCGCTGTCGTCCTTCGCCCAGACGACGAACACATCGGCGATTGGCGAATTGGTGATCCACATCTTCGCGCCATTCATCACGAAGCCGCCATCGGCCTTGCGGGCGCGCGTCTTCATGCCGCCGGGGTCGGAACCGTGATCGGGTTCGGTGAGACCAAAACAGCCGACGATCTCGCCGCGCGCGAGTCGGGGCAAATATTTCTCGCGCTGCGCTTCGGTGCCGTAGGCATGGATCGGATGCATGACGAGGCTCGACTGCACGCTCATCGCCGAGCGATAGCCGGAATCGACGCGCTCGATCTCGCGCGCGACCAGCCCGTAACAAACATAGTTGACGCCGGCGCAGCCATAGCCCTCGATCGTGGCCCCGAGGAGACCAAGCTCACCGAGCTCGCTCATGATCGACCGATCGAACTTTTCGTGCCGGAACGCTTCCAGCACCCGTGGCATGAGCCGGTCCTGGGCGTATTCCCGCGCCGTGTCGCGCACCATCCGCTCGTCTTCGCTGAGCTGGTCCTCGAGCAGCAGCGGATCCTCCCAGTCGAAACCGGGCTTGGCGGCGGCGTTGGGTGTGGCGGCGCTGGCCTGGGCCATCGAATCTCTCCCCGAATTCATCGCAAACGGCAGGGCCGTGCTGCATCGCAGCATAGCATCAGATCGCCGCCTTGCGGGCAAGGGCCGAGAGTGTCGCGCGAATGTCGGCGTCGCGCGCGAGCCGAATTCGGCACGACCGTTGCTCTTTGTATTGCTCGCGCTCGGCCTGCTGCTTGCGGTGGTCCTGCCGTCGAGCGCGCAAGCCGAGATCGATCCGTTCTACGACGCGCAACGGGTCTGTCGCGATTTCCTGCCCGGGTTCGTCGCGGCCCCGATCGGGCTGGAGCGCGATCCCGTGCACTGGAGCGATGACGGGCACACATTGATTGCCTGGGGCTGGGAAAGCGATCGGCTTGCACCGGAAGATTCGCGGGGATGGCTCGCCTGCTGGTTTCTGCCGTTGCAGCAAAGCGGCGGGCGCTGGCAGATCGCGCGTCTCGAAAGTGCGAAATACGGCCCGATGACGCGCTACGACGTGCAGCAGCTTTACAAGCTGCTGCATATCCTGCCCGCTGCGCGGGACAGCGACGACGAGCCGGCGGCCGGCTACGGGCTAGGCTATGTGTTGCAGCAGATGGTCAATGCGCTGGCGCTCGGCTGTCTCTATGCGCTGGTCGCGGTTGCATTCACGATCATCTACGCGGCCGGGCGGTTCATCAACTTTGCATTCGGTCCGTTGGTGATGCTCGGCGCGTTCATGCTGTTTCTGACGCGCGGTCTTGCCGGATCGTTCGATTACGGCACCGGCGCAGGATTCCTGTTGGCGATCGTCGCGGTCGGTGTGCCGGCCGCCGCCTTCGGCTGGGCGATGGCAATCCTGTTCCGCCCGCTCGAAGCGCGACCGCTCGCCGCCATGATCGCGGCGATCGGCCTCGCCATTGCGATCGGCGAAGCCATGCGTCTTTTGCAAGGCCCGCAGACGCAATGGATGCCGTTCTATCCCGACAGCGGCGTCGCGCTCGGCAATTTCGACGGGTTCGGCGTCGTCGCGAGCACACGCCATCTGACGATCGGACTGGCAACCGGGCTGGTCGCGGCGGGCCTGCATCTGGCCGGGCGCTATACGAAACTCGGGCGAAAATTTCGTGCCGCCGTCGAAGACAGTCGTATGGCGGCGCTGCTTGGAATCAACGGCGGACACATGGTGGTGCTGGGTTTTGCGCTCGGCGGCTTCCTCGCGGGGCTCGCCGGCGCATTTTCCGTCTGGCATTACGGCCCGGTCGATTTCGGGATGGGCATGCCATTCGGGTTCAAGGCGCTGACCGCTGCCGTGCTCGGCGGGCTCGGGTCGGTGCCGGGCGCGTTTCTCGGCGGCCTCGCGGTCGCGGCGGTCGAAACGTTCGCGGCGAGCGTTGTGGGCGGCGCATGGCGGGACGTGGTCGTGTTCGGACTGCTGGCCGGTATATTGATCCTGCGGTCGAGCGGAGCCGGCCATGAGCGCCGCGACTAGGCGCATCAGGCTTGCCGCCCTTGGAGGGCTGGTCTACCGTCGCGGCACAAACGAGATCCGGCGACGCTGATTCTACAGCGAGGCCGGGCGAGATCAGGGTGACGTCAAGGGGAGCGCAAGTACGGGGCCGGTCGATGCGGGCGTTGCATGTTATGCGCCACAGCGATCATCGTGCGAAACGATCCGGTCTCGACGCACGGGCATGGATTTATTCATCCAGTTGTTGATCAACGGGCTGACGCTGGGCGCCATCTACGGCCTCATCGCGATCGGCTACACGATGGTCTACGGGATCATCGGCATGATCAATTTCGCGCATGGCGATATCTACATGATCGGCGCGTTCCATGCGGTGATCACCTTCCTGATTCTCGGCGTGGCTGGCATCACCTGGGTTCCGCTGGCTCTCATGCTGATGTTGATCATGAGCGTCGTCCTGACGGCCATGTACGGATGGGCGGTCGAGCGCGTGGCCTATCGACCGTTGCGCGGTTCGTTCCGCCTGGCACCGCTGATCTCGGCGATCGGCATGTCGATCTTCCTGCAGAACTACGTGCAGTTGCTGCAGGGCG